>JANLZV010000469.1:0-1515 GCA_031366425.1 Pyrinomonadaceae bacterium
GAGTTCGCGCGCCTGCGCAGCTTTCACGCGCTGATAGTCGATAACGCATCAGGCGACGGTTCGACCGAACGATTTAGTGACGCCGCTGCAGCCACCGCCTGGCTGATAATTGTCTGGACTTCAGCCACGCTTAGATTCCCAGCAGTCAAACCCGGCGCGACCGGTGGGCCAAGCGAACCTGGCGTAGGCACAGCGCCCGCGTCGTCTGGTGGTCCCCCACCGACATGACCAATCCCCACCCGTACGCGGTTGGAAGCCAGTCCGCGATAGCGGAGACGAACGAGTACGTCTCCAACATCGTCGATGTCATTAGCCAGTTTTACGATCAGCGAACTGGCCCATGGCTGATCCGGTACCTGACCAACATACTCAACTGGCCATTGATAACAATTGTGCGCCGCATCTTCCGCCTCGACGGTAATCGAAGCTGCGTTGTCTCCCGGCTGCAAGATCAGGTTCATGGCAAACAGCATTAGCCGCGTGTGGTTGTCGGGGCTGAATCTTACCGGCGAGATCGAGCTAAAGGGCTCACGATGTTGGGTGACTGAATCAAACGCGATGGCTCGAGTGGAATCGATCTGGCTAATCAAGATCGGATTGGCGCTTTGCGCCTTCGCCGGACTGAACTGCATGAGCGCGGCGCTCGCGAAGATCAGGGCGATGCCAGGGAGAAACAGTTTCCGGAGGTGAAACTTTCGAGTGGGTTTCATCGCGCAAAACTCGCCGCATTGGAGTTCGTAAATTGGCGCACCGATTTCGCAAGCTGGGGCACAATGTATCACAAAGCGGAGGCGCTCTGTAGATTGATCGCAGTCCAAATTCTTATTGCCTCAGGTCCCCTCGTATGCTACAAGGCAAGGACCTGTGGGCCGACTCTAATTCAATGAGCACAACCAAGTTTCGCGGTTTTGTCTGCATCGCATTTCTCGCGTTGTTGGTGACCGCTGTGCCGAGCTCGGTTGACGGACAGTCTGCGGGAACACTCAAGGGCACGATTCGCGTCGCATCGGGGGCACCCGTTTCCGGCGTTTCAATCGTTGTCACCAACCAGGTTTCCGGAAAGTGGAAACGCACGCGAAGCAATTCCGACGGTTCGTATTCGTTTCAACTTGCCCCCGGCGCTTATCGCCTCAAAGTGTTGCCGCCGCATCTGGCCGCCTTCAAAAAAGACAAAGACTACGGCGAGTTCGCAAATCCGCAAGACGAAGCGCTCGAGAATGTAATCGTGGCGCCGGGGAAGGAAACACTCGTTGATATTCCTCTTGACCAGGTCGAACTCAAGCAGTTGCCGACGGAGGTGAAGCGCGATCGCCCGTTAGGTCACGCTGGAACGGAGACCGTTGACAGTGCGGCGGCCACAACCGCAGACCGCCGCGAAACGCGCGATCGCTGGCGGGTCGGCTTTCCGGAATATGATCGCTATGGCGATCGGTCAGCACGCGGACGTGACATTCCTTTCAAGCGAGGCCGCTGGTTTGATCCTTATAACCAAAGTGTTTTGAAGGGAGACTATCC
>JANLZV010000491.1:0-5970 GCA_031366425.1 Pyrinomonadaceae bacterium
AGAGGCAAAGGCCGCGACCGCACCTCCGTTGGGCGCGCTCAGGAACGCTTCCGAAAGCGATACGAGGTTAGGATCGTGGTAGTAGCCATTCAAACAATCCATCACCACAACGAAGGTCAGCTTGTTGCCGTTGGTCAACGCCGATGCATTTGAAGATGTGAAGATCGAGGCGCCGCTCCAAACGTTTACATTGCCGTGACCTGAATAGTTGACCACTGCCCGCCCGGAATTGATGCTGGAAATAATATTGGCAGTCGCTTGCGAATTGGAAGACTCCGTTCGGAGATTAATGCGCTGAATGCCGACGCTGTTCTGGATCAATCCCTGCACATCATCATTGCCGCTCTCAAAATCCCACACGGGCGGTGTGCCCGGATCGTCAGCGACCAGCAAAGCCGTTTGCGGCACATTCGCTGGGGAGAAGTTGACGATCTTTGAAACCACCAGAACCATTTCCGCCGCAGTTCTCACCGGGAGACGGCCGATTGGCATATCAGCAATGCCGTCGTCATCAAAATCAGCCAGCCAATCATCCGAAGCCGTTTCATTGTAGGTAGCGTCAACCAACTTCGTTGGTACCAAATCGAAATTGCCGACGCCCATGTAATTACGCGGATCGTAAGTAGCATCACCGGCGAAAATTACGTAGCGGGGCTTAGTCGTCCAGGCCAGGCGGGCGCGCGCCAGAAAATCCTTCAGCGCCTGTGGCCCATGGAGGCCATAACCAAACTCGTCGAAAACGTCTTCCACGTTTGCCACTACCACCGACATCCCTTGATTTTGTCTGGCGGTGATCAAGGGCGCGAGACTGGGCGCCAGGCTGCTCGTGGTAACGATTAAGAAGTCAGCCGCGTTCGAGGCGGCATTCAGGGTCGAGGGCTGGTTCAGGATCATTGAGGCCGGGGTCTCAGCGGCAGTCGCTACCGCATAAAACAATCGCTGGGCTTTCGTCTTCGGTTCTGCGGCCGGAACGGTGATCGCATACCCG
This sequence comes from Pyrinomonadaceae bacterium, assembly GCA_031366425.1. Taxonomy (GTDB): domain Bacteria; phylum Acidobacteriota; class Blastocatellia; order Pyrinomonadales; family Pyrinomonadaceae; genus PSRF01. The sequence continues at coordinate 989 of JANLZV010000491.1, forward strand.
CCGCCGCTCGACCCGATCACTGGTTTGATCATCCGAACGTTGAATGGATCCGTGTAGTCGATCAGCTTCACATTCGAGTTTGAAAATCCGTCAACCTGGAGACTCTGCGTACCTGGCAGACTAAACTTCAAAGCATCTGAATCGGCACGAAACGCGTGCGGATAAGTAATCCGCGTGTAATCGACGATGCTCGTATCGCTGGGGCCGGGGGTAAACTTGATCGTGTTTGCGCCATCAGCCAACGATGCCACTGGGATATCAAACGTCTGCACCGGATTGTCGTGACCGAAGAAGCTGAACGTTCCGATCTGGACTTCGTTAAACTTCACGCTCACATTATGGTTGACGAAATTAACGCCTTGGATCCTAACCTCAAGTTTAGCAGTGCCGGTCACGCTGCTCGCAGGATTCGGGGTGTTAACTGTTTGCGTAGCGGGCGAGGATGAAATCACCTGGCCGAAAAAGTTTTCCTCGTCTCCATTTAACAGACTGGAAAAATAAACGTTTCGATCCTTCCGGTACACGACGGAAGCAAAACTCGTCGGCGCTATCGCGGCAGCTCCAAGTGCGTGACTAAACTCGCGGCGCATTTGAGACGGTTGGGACGGTTGGGATTTTCGCGATCTGCTTCTAGTCTTCCGCCGCTTCTTCCCCGTCGGTTTCAACTGCTTCTCCGGCTGCGGAACGGCTGCATCGGAGACTGCCCTTGAACTCGGCGCTTCAAACGCCCGAGGCTGGGTGATCGCCGGTGCGCCGGGTTTCGCTGTCGCCGGTTTCGAAATCCGTTCGCTAACGAGCGGAGATTCTGATGCGGCGGTAACCGTTGCGTCCGCAGTCCTGGCTGAATCTGAGGGCGCGTTCGTCGCTGCGACCGCAGCTCGATCAAGCTCAGCCGGCAAAGGCTTATCAGTTTTCTCGGGTTCGATCAGTTGCGGCCAAAAGATCAGCGGAATCATCGGCCCGCCAGTGGGGGCAGTGACGGCAATCACGGCCTTGCGCACTATCCAGTTGGACCAGGTCGCCTTGGGCGCCGGTCCTGCGGGGGGCGAAACCTGAGGCGATGGTGATGGCAGGGGCGATGGCAGCGGCGTCGAGTCTATTTGTAGTTCGCCACCGATGCGCTTTCCGGGACTGCCGGCGGCAACCAGGTAGTAAGTATGAACGTCGGTCGTCGGCGTATCTACAGCGCGTCCGAAAAACTCAATGTAGGCGCTCGACGATAACAACCCGCCGCTTTGGCTCGTGATGATCGCGACTTCTTTCCCGTCGGCAAACAACTGCAGATTTCTAAGATCGACTGCGGGATTGAAACCGGCCGCGGCCATCTGCGGCTGAGTCACGCGGTACCACCCGTCTTTCTTGATGCCAATCTTCAGCCCGGTCTGTCCGGCGATGGTCCATTGGTCTTCGATTGCCGAGGCGGTGATTTGGGAGGAAGTTCCGGCAGTAGATTTCGATGGATAAGTCGTCTCAAAGTTTGCGGCGTTTTCATTTGCATCGGCTCGGAGGATTTCGGCCGCCGGAATCATTTCCGGCAACGAAAGGTTTTGCGACGCGGGTGACAGCGCGAACTGCACGCGACTGTCGCCCTGCTGACTCACCGACTCGATGTAGTAAATCGAATCTCGCGTTCCCTTTGGATCAAATGTCGCATACGAATAGGTGGCTGTACGAATGCCGGGAGGCACCTGCGGACCACCGCCTGGGCCGGCAACGAAAGCTGCGCCTGGAATGATTTCGCGATTGATGCGGAGGTACTTGCCGTCCTGCAACCGGTAGACATTGAAGCCGAGATTGTCTGAGTCAAATGCGCTGGACCATTCGAGCCGCACACCTGATTCGGTAAGGCGGGCGATGGCGGTCTGCGTGGAAGACTGCATTCCTCCACCTGACGACAACGCTGCCGGAGGTTCCTGGCGAGTGGATTTCTCCGCAGACCAAAAAGAGGCGAGCGTCACGCTGGAACCGGAAATGACTACCGCCAGAGAAACGGATAGAGCCAAAAGCCCGCGAACCGCGCCGGAATTACAAGGGCGAAACTTCATTGCAAACTGACTTGAGATTTAGAAACGAATTAGCCAGACCAAGCTGAATTGTCAATTCTTAGGTGCTGGGGAGACCGCGTCTTTATAACACACTTGCGGCTTGGTTAATAGGAACCAACCCGTTAACGAAAAGCAAAAAACAGCCACTCGGCGGATTACGCGGTGTCAGTCGAAAAAGAAAGGCAGAAGCAGAAGACATTTGCTGTCTCCTGCTCCTGCCTGCTGGTGCTTCAGTGCGAACCTTAGCGCGGGAAGCGGTCGCGGTATTCACCTGAAACGATGAACGCCTTAACCATCTCGGCCTGTTCGAAGTTGCCGCCAAACTGGTTCAACTTAGCGAGCCAGAACTGGAAGCCGTCTGTATCTGCGTCGCGTCGGAGGTAACCGAAGTATTGCATCATCACAAACGAGTCGTTCAACTTCGCGTTCACGAACCGTTGGTTCTCCGCAATACTGCGCAAGACGTCCGCGCGAGTCAGGTTTCCGGCGGTCAAACCGCCGACCATATCTTGCCGTTCAGTTGACGAGAACTCAACGCCGGTGTTCCTGATCAGAGTGTCGACAAAGGCGCGTGAATCCATCCCGTCGTACATCGCGCGGAAGGCCGGGCGGTTTACGAAGGCATTTACGAAGGCTTCCTTGTTGGACTGTAGTTTGGCTTCCCAGCCATCTTCGTTCACGCGGACTCCGAGTCCGACCGTGCGCGCATCAGGCATGAACTGTCCATACTGCGGACGCGCATCAAAGCTCGCCCGGTAGAGTCCATCCACGAGTCCGCCGGTCTTCTGGAACTCGATGGAGAGAAAATAGGCCGCTGAAACGTTTTCTCTTCTGCGGTCGACGCATTCTGCGTTTCCACCACATCCGAGAATCTGATCGCTCCAGAAGTTAAATCCGGCTTCATCGGGCTCGCGACCGAGGAAGTCGAGATAGTGCTGACGCACGAAGTACTCCGGCGTGTCCAGTGGGTTGACGAATCCGGTGCTCGTCGCACTCGCCCCAAAGGCCGCTTCGGAGCTTTCTCCGAGCTGACTCAAAGAACGGGAAGTCGGATTGAAGGTGTAATTCGCTCTTGACGGCGTTACCGTGTAGAAGCCGGCAGTCTCCACCGCGTCGAAGCGATAGTAACCATTCGCGTCGGTGATGAACTTCCGATTCTGGGTGCCAGTTAATCTCACCACCGCGCCGGCCACCGGCTGACCGTCGTTATCCAGGATGCGGCCCGTGATCACGCCAGCTGAAGCTGTCGGCGCGAAGGTCGAATTGAAGGTCCATGGCGAAAATTGAGTAACCCCGGTCTTTTCCAGCCAGTTGTTTGCAAAGTCAGAAGTGGTGGGAATTACCGGAGCCCAGCCAGTACCGTTAAATCTCCTGAGGATGAAGTTGGCTCCCTCAGTATTACCGTTCAACTCCGCATCCAGGTAACGCAGACGTAACGTACCAGAGAAACCGGCAGCGCTGGGCGTAATCGTGTAAGACCGCTGGACTGCGGTCGGGAAACACGTAGGCACCGAGCGTGCTAAATCGACCAGGATATTTGCCGGTGCCGTACCTGCGGTTACCTGGATCCTATTGAGCGGGTTTCCGAAGCTCAGAGCCGCGCCGCCCGTGACAAATCCCGTGCGTAGCACACGACCGTTAACGTCGAAGCTGCCGCTCGAGGTGCCAGTTGCCGGTTGGGTCAAGGTCTTGGTAGCCGCCACGGTAATGTCGCTGCCTACTAACTGGAGCGAGCCATTAACCGTATTGTCGTTGTTCATGGCGAGGCCGCTTGCATTACCCACACCGAGACTATTGAACGTCGTCGACGTAGTGCCGCCAATGGCCTGACCCGCGCCGCCGGCAAACGTCACATCCCCTGTGCTGGGTGAAAACGCACCGCCGTTATTGGTCCAGTTGCCGCCAACCGTGATAGACAGGGCACCGCCCGCCGCAAAGGTGCCCTGAAGAATTGTCAAATTACCGTTGACAGCGAGCGTGGCCGGGCCACCGGTCACGGTTGTCGGGTTATTAAACGTGACGTTGTTGTAGGTAAGGAAACCTCCCGGCAGGGATTGGGCTGCGCCGCCGTTGTATTCGATTGTGCTGCCAGTGATCGTATAGACATTTGATCCTGGCGTGAATACGCCGGCTATCTTGATCGTATTCACCGGATCAAGCGTGCGTGCGGCCGCGCCGCCGCTGCTGGTTAGATTGTTGTAGGTAAAGCCCGGGATGGTTTGCGCACCAGCACCGTTGAAGTTGATGGTGCTACCGGTGATTGTGTGACCGGTACCGCTTCCGGGAGTGAACGTTCCGGCAATGGCAATAGTGCCGCTGGGAGCCAGCGTCTTACTGAAGTTGCTGAACGTCAGGTTGCCGTAGGTCCCGGCCAGTACGTTGGCTTGTCCGGCAGATTGCTGATTGTAGATTACGGTTCCAGTCGGGCTACTGGTCAGTGTGCCGGCGCCGAACGAGGCAGCGCCATTCAGAGTCAGCGTGTTGGTGCCAACGTCAAGTGCTCCCGCACTCAAGGTCAGGCCATTGAGGACCGTTACGTTGCCGCCGAGATTTGCTCCGGCCGCGTTGCTAAGTGTCAGGCCGTTGAAGAACGCAAACGCCGGAATTGTCTGAAGGGCTGAACCATTGAACACCATCGTGTTGGCGGAGTTCGCAGTCCAGGTGTTGCCGGTAATACTCGGGTTGAATACACCCGCTACACCAACATTGCCGGTGCCGAGGGTTATGGCGACTGCTCGGGCGCCGCTGATCGTTAGGTTGTTGTAATTGAAAGCCGGAATTGTCTGCGCACCGGCACCGTTAAAATCGAAAGTGTTGCCCGCGATTCCATAGACTACGGCCGTAGCGCTGGGATTGAATGTGCCAGCTACCCCGATTGTGCCGGAGCCGAGCGTCACGGTCGCGCCCCCGCGCGCACCGCTGATCGTCAGATTGTTG
>JANLZV010000507.1:0-4849 GCA_031366425.1 Pyrinomonadaceae bacterium
TCCTGGCCGGGTTTGCGGGCGCAACGGCGGATGCGTTTTCACTGCTCACGCGATTTGAAAGCAAGCTCGAGCAATATCATGGAAACCTCGAGCGGGCCGCAATCGAGTTGAGCAAAGAATGGCGCACAGATAAGGTGCTGCGCCATCTTGAAGCCCTGCTCGTAGTGGCCGACGCGAAGAGTTCATTTCTGCTTTCGGGAAATGGTGATGTGATTGCGCCTGACGATGGCGTGCTCGCAATCGGCTCCGGAGGATCGTACGCACTCGCGGCTGCGCGGGCTCTGCAAAAACACACCCAGCTGTCGGCTCGCGACATCGCAGTCGAAGCTTTGGGGATTGCCGGTGAGATCTGCATCTACTCGAACCAAAACATTGTGGTCGAAGAACTAACTGGTGGCCCGTCGACTTAGCTCCTGAGTAATTTGAGATGGTTATTTATCTAGAAGGCGAAATCGACGAAGAAGTGCGGCTTGACGATATGACGCCCCGTCAGATTGTCGCCGAACTCGATAAGCACGTAGTAGGCCAACGCAATGCCAAGCGCGCAGTTGCCGTCGCGCTGCGAAATCGTATTCGCCGGCAAAAACTTGATCCAGAAATGGCCGTTGACGTCATGCCAAAAAACATGATCATGATCGGCTCAACCGGCGTCGGCAAGACTGAGATTGCTCGCCGGCTTGCACGCATTTCCAATTCGCCGTTTCTAAAAGTTGAGGCCTCAAAGTTTACCGAAGTGGGTTACGTTGGACGCGATGTTGAGAGCATGATTCGCGATCTCACAGAAATCTCCGTCGACATGACGCGGCAGGAAAAAATCGATGAGATAGCCGAGAAGGCTGAGCAAAACGTTGAAGAGCAGATCCTCGATATCCTGTTGCCTCAGTCTCGCTCGTCGTCAGACGTTTACGAATTTGACCCGGACCTGGATACGGACGCCGCGGCTCCGGTTGAACAAACTTCCGAACCTGCGGCTCCTGGAAACGAACAATTTCAACGGACGCGCGAGAAACTGCGCGACCAACTTCGCAGCGGTAAGCTGGACTCGCGTCTGGTTGAACTAGAGATTCGCGAAAAGAATTATCCGGTGATTGAATTGGCCGGACCCCAGGGTGTCGAAGAGATGGGCATCAACATGAAAGACCTCATGGGCAATCTCTTCCAGGGACGCACCAAGCGGCGGAAGATGCAGGTGGACGAGGCCATCGAATACCTGATGCAGGAGGAAGAGGAACGACTCATCGACATGGACCAGGTGGCCCGGGCCGCGATCGAACGCGTCGAGTCGTCTGGCATTATTTTTCTCGACGAGATCGACAAGATCGCTGGTCGAGAGTCGGGTCATGGACCAGACGTCTCCCGCGAGGGCGTGCAGCGCGACATTCTGCCGATCGTTGAAGGCACTACTGTCAACTCGCGCTACGGAATGGTCAGGACCGATCACATTCTTTTTATCGCTGCCGGCGCGTTTCATGTCTCCAAGCCTTCGGATCTGATTCCGGAACTCCAGGGACGGTTCCCGATTCGAGTTGAGCTCGAATCGTTGACGGTAGAAGATTTCAGAAGGATTTTGACGGAACCAAAGAATGCTTTGATCAAGCAGTATCAGGCGATGATGGCGACGGAAGATGTAGTTGTCGATTTCACCGACGATGCGATTGATTCGATCGCGAATTTTGCCGCGCGAGTAAATGAACACACCGAGAACATCGGCGCGCGCAGGCTGCAAACAATAATGGAGAAGCTGCTGGAAGAGATCAGTTTCGAAGGCCCGGACCTCGAACCGAAAAATCAACTGATCGATGCGGCCTACGTTGAAGCAATGCTCGCCGAAACCGTGAAGGATCAAGACCTCAGCCGGTACATTCTATAAAAACGAAAAAGGCAAAGTAAAAAGTCAAAATGTTTAGTGTGAATCGTAATCCTTTTCGAGTTTTTGCCTTTGTCCTTTTTTCGCTCGCCTTGTTTGGCGCAGGTTGCGGCAAACGCCGGCCGCCCCTGCCGCCGATTGAACGCGTGCCGCAACGCACCGAAGCTTTGTCCGGCGTGCAAAGGGGCAATCAGGTAATTCTCAGTTGGCCGGGCCCACAACGAAACGCCAAAGACGAAAGCGTGCAAAGCATTCGACGCATTGACGTCTACCGTCTGGCGGAGAGGCCACGCGCCCCTTTAGGTTTGACCGAAGAAGACTTTGCTTCGCGATCAACCCTGATCGGATCTGTCACCTACGAACAATTTAAGAACGGGGTTGACACGCTCACCTACACCGACACGCTTGAGCTGGGCGGCGAACCAACGCGCTTGCGTTATGCGGTGCGCTATGTAAACGCTTCCGGGCAGCGCGCGGCTTTTTCAAACTTCCTGCTCGTCGAACCGGCCGCCCGCGTAGCCCTCCCACCGACGATCATTGCCACTGGAAACGAGGTCAGTGAAGAGGCCATCACGGTCGCCTGGCAACCGCCGGCGCGCAACATCGACGGCTCCGTGCCGGTGAACATACTCGGATACAACGTCTACCGGCTTGAAGATCCGGACAGCGAAGTCAGTCAAACTCCGATCAATACTTCCCTCGTTGCGGGGACGAATTACGTCGACAGAAATTTCAAGTTTGGCGATACCTATCGATACATCGTGCGATCGGTTTCACTCGGCACTGAGGGCGCGCAGGTAGAGAGCCTGAATTCTAATTCCCTGAGTGTTTCACCGCGCGACACGTTCCGGCCGACAGCGCCGACGTCGATCACGGTCGCCGCCGCGCCTGGCCGTTTGTCGTTGTTCTTCCCGGCAAATCCGGAGTTGGACGTCGCTGGCTACAATATTTATCGCTCAACCGATCCGGATGTGCCGAAAGATAAATGGACCAGGTTGAACCCGGCGCTGTTGACCCGGACGACTTTTCAGGATGAGAGAGTAGAATCCGGCCGGAAGTATTACTACTACCTCGAGGCAGTGGACCAGGTGGGCAATGTCAGCCCGCCTTCGGAAGTGGTTTCCGAAACTGTGCCTTAAAACCTGGCCGCGATCCGGGCGCGTCGCTATGAGGTCGAACGCAGCATCAGCGAATTGGAATAGCCACGAATGCGCATCTGTCGGTTCACAACTTTGCAAACAACGACGCCGCGTTTCGGGATCGTGGAAGGCGATCTCGTGCTCCCCTTTGCGGAAAGTGAAACTATAGAGTCGTTTTCATCAGCGCGCACTACCGAGGCAGTTCCGTTGTCCGATGTAACCATGCGCGCTCCGGTCGTGCCTTCGAAGATTGTTTGCGTCGGCCGAAACTATCGCGAACATGCAGCCGAGCTCGGCAACAAAATGCCCGACGAACCCCTTCTGTTTCTCAAAGCGCCTTCAGCGATTATCGGAAACGGCGAAGCCATCGAGCTGCCACCGGAGTCGAAGCAAGTGGAGCACGAAGGCGAGTTGGGCGTGGTGATTGGCAGGCGCGCGCGACTAATTTCAGCCGACGATGATCCGCTGAGCCATGTGCTCGGCTACACTTGCGTCAATGATGTTACTGCGCGCGATCTGCAGCGCAAAGATGTGCAGTTTACCCGCGGGAAATCCTTCGAAACGTTTTGCCCCGTAGGTCCGTTTATCGTCAACGATCTCGACCCGCTGAATCTGAGCGTGACCACGCGCGTCAACGATGCCGTCAAGCAATCCGGACGCACTTCGGACATGGCATTTTCAGTTCCCTTTCTAATTAGATACATCGCGAACATCATGACGCTCTATCCGGGGGATCTGATTGCCACTGGGACTCCCGCAGGGGTTTCGCCCATGAACGATGGCGACGTGGTGGAAGTGGAAGTCGAGGGCATTGGAATTCTGCGCAACCCGATTCGGAGTTTAGGCGAGTACAACGCTTCATCATAAGTGAGTTCAACATCGAGAGCGATAGCATCCGAAAGAGTCACGAGATAAATCTACGTCATTGAATTATTACTGGAGGTTTTATGAAATTCTTTTTAGACACCGCTAACTTAGCTGAGATTCGCGACGCGGCAACTTTTGGCATCGCCGACGGCGTTACCACTAACCCTTCCCTGATTGCCAAAGAAGGCAACGTCGATTTCAAGGAACACATTGCGGCGATTTGCGAGATCGTGGCCGGTCCCGTTTCGGCTGAGGTCACCAGCGTTGACACTGAAGGTATGTTGCGCGAAGGCCGCGAGTATGCCGCGATTGCCAAGAATGTGGTGGTTAAGTGTCCGCTCACGCGTGACGGATTGAAGGCCACCCGCGCGCTTTCAGACGACGGCATCAAGGTTAACGTCACACTCTGCTTCTCGGCCGGTCAGGCCATCATGGCTGCCAAAGCCGGCGCCTCCTTTATCAGCCCTTTTATCGGGCGCCTCGACGACATCGGCGAAGACGGGCTCGTCCTCCTGCAAAGTATCATCGACATTTACCACAACTACGAATGGAAAACTGAAGTGCTCGCCGCGAGCATTCGCCATCCGATTCACGTGATCGAAGCAGCGCGCATGGGCGCCGACATCGCGACCATGCCGTTTAAGGTGATCGATCAACTGTTCAATCATCCGTTGACCGACAAAGGGCTGGATCAGTTTCTGGCTGACTGGCACAAGAGCGGACGAAAATAAATTCGGACCGCGGGCGCTCTCGCCCGCAATGACCGCGAAGTTTGCGGGCGGGGCGCCCCCGGTCCAGCAACCCCGGTCACTTTTACACCGTGCAAACTGAAAACAGTCGGGTTGAAGTGTGCGCCTGCAAATACGACGGTCGCGAGCATCGACGCTGGCCGGCGCGTGTGTTGCGCCGCGAAGGTTCGCTGATTGTGCTGGACGCAAAGTTTCCCGAAGAGGTGATTCACGATTCACTCGGGACC
>JANLZV010000512.1:0-2048 GCA_031366425.1 Pyrinomonadaceae bacterium
TGAAGTTCGTCTGAAGCAAAACCCGAAAGACGTCGAAGCGCTTTACTGGCTCGGCTCGACCGAAGGCCTGAAGGCGTCATTTGAAGAAGCAGTTGAGCGTCGCCACTTTGCGGCTCTGAAAGATGGCAACGATTCCGTGGACCATCATCGTGATGTGCTCAAGCTGGATCCGGAGTTTATCGATGTCGGCATCACGATCGGGCTATATGAATATGTCGTCGGTTCGTTGCCGTTGCCAATCAAAGTGGTGGCGGGCGTTACCGGATTCCGCGGTTCCAAAAAGAAGGGACTGGCTTTGGTTGAACGCGTGGCAAAGGAAGGCAAGTGGGCGAGCGATGATGCTAAGACGCTCCTAATTGTTCTCTATACCCGCGAAAAGCGGTATCCCGAAGTCTTGGCAAACGCGCGCGAGTTAACCGCCAAGTATCCACGGAATTACCTGTTCAGGCTGGAAGCCGCGGGGGCACTGGTGGCTCAAGCGGAAGTTGAAAGGAAGGCGAAGAATGTCGAAGCTGCCGAAAAAGCGGAACGCGAAGCATTTGCCACTTTTGACGAACTGCTGCGGGATCGTTCGGTGAAGGAGACAGTTTCGCGGGTGCTCGATTTGGTCCACTTTAAATATGGTGAAGTGTTGCTAACCGCCGGGGAGGGCGAACGCGCCGCGAGAGAATTCATTGCCGCGACTAAAACCGAGCGGGCCGAAGCGGCCCTCGTGACCATGGCCCACCTTTACGCGGCGCGCGCTTTTGACCTGGCCGGGAAGCGAAACGATGCGCTGTCGCAATATCGTGAAGTGCTGACGCGTCCGGACATTTATGCGGCCCACGATGAGGCCAGGAAGGGTTTGAAAGAACCCTTCCAAACTGAATCGCGCGCGGGACTTTAAGCAGCCCGCGGGCCAGCAGGGAAGGCGGGAGTTTTTTGGTTTCCCACCAGACACGAGACATCTTTGGTTAGGCTCGAAGCCTCAGTTGAGCGCGGGCTGATGCCCTGGTTTTCGAAACGGAGTGAGTAATGAGTAGTAAAACTTTTCGTGACGCCGAACGACAACAGACGAGCGTGCTGGCCCCTCTCGAACGGGCGGCACTGCGAGGCCTCGCTAGCCGGATGCCGGCCCGGATCAATTCTGATCACTTATCGCTGCTTGGTTTTGTCGCAATGTTTCTGGCTGGAGTGTTTTATGCAGCCAGCGGCCGCAACCCGATGATGCTCCACGCGGTAAACGTTTGCATCTTCCTGAATTGGTTCGGCGACAGTTTAGACGGAACGCTCGCTCGCTATCGAAATTGCCAACGGCCGCGCTACGGCTTTTACGTGGACCACATCATCGACACCTTCGGCACTACGTTTGTGATTGTCGGTTTGGCGCTGTCAGGCTACATCAGCGAGCGAGTAGCCGCCGGCTGCCTGGTGGTGTTTCTGATGCTGGCGATCAATTCCTACCTGGCAACCTATACGCTTGGGGTCTTCAAAATCTCTCACGGAAAACTTGGCCCGACCGAGATTCGCCTGGTTCTGATCATCGGCAACCTGGTCCTCATCAACAGCCCGTTCACGAAGATTCTCGGTCAGCGATTTCTGTTGTACGACGTGGGTGGGATGGTGAGTATTATCGGCATGGCAGCGATGCTCGTGTTTTCGTCAATCAAGAATACCTACACACTCTATAAGCTGGAGCCAATGCCGCAGCGGCCGCTGCCAACGGAAAACTCGATCGCGATTGAGGTTGGGCCAGACGCAGCGAAAGTGGAACCAAGCACTTGCTGACGCGCGGCTGCTGATATGGCTACCTGGATCAAGTTTAACTTAGTAGGCGTTACCGGCTTCGTACTTCAGACAGCGGCGCTCTTTCTGCTGACGCGTGGAATGCCACGTCTTAGCTACCTGATCGCGACGGCCCTGGCGGTCGAGCTGGCAGTGCTGAATAATTTTGTCTGGCATCACCATTGGACCTGGAGAGATCGCCCAACTTCAACCAGAGCTGAAATCTGGCGGCGGTTTGGCCGGTTTAATCTCACGACTGGATTGGTTTCCATCGGCGGCAACTT
>JANLZV010000562.1:0-6845 GCA_031366425.1 Pyrinomonadaceae bacterium
GCATGCGGACTGACTTCTAATCGACGTGAAACTTATGCATTACGCGGTGGGCCACCGGCGTCAGCAATATTCCCATGACGGCTATAAAAATCAGCCCACTAAAAAGCGCATAACCCGAGGCAAAGAGCTTAACGCTCGTGCTCTTCAGCGGATTGACGGGCCCCATGCCGCCCAAAATCATCGAAGCCTCAAGAATGGAATCAACCCAGCCAAAGCCGCCCAGGGAATGATAACCAACGGTCCCAATCGCGAGCACCGTTAGCAAGAGTGCGCAGGCAATGACCACGGACCCGGCCAGCCGTTTCGCGAAGGCGCCCAACGGAATTAACTTTTGGTGTTTCTTCTCAAACATGCGAACAAGAAATAAAAAAGACCAGGAGTCCGCAGTTGCCCGGCTGCCGTTGCTAGTCAGTAGGAAACTGGTTTATCTCGCCGGGCTTGCGCAGCATCTTGTTGACTTCGCCAACGTGCATCTCTTCTTCCGCGATCATCTTGCGCGCATACTCTTCAAGTAAAACCGAGCGGTCCTTCACCAGATCCAATAACCGCTTGTAAAGAGCCAGGCCCGCCCGTTCGGCCTCGAGTGCTTCCTGCAAAATGTCGTTGATGCCGTGTTTGTGCGTTTCCAGCAAGGCGCCGATCTTAAGTGATGGATGTTCGCCGAAGTGGGTCACTAGCTCCCCAGCTTCGTTTGCGTGCATTAGACTCGTCGTCGCCTCCCCGCGTAACCAACTCACGATCGGGATACGACTGTATCCGAAGATCATGAGCGCGTAATGCGTGTACCGGACGACGCCGGCCAACTCCGTTTCGAGTATCTCATTAAGCAAAGCGACCGCCGCTGTCTTGTCGAAGTCGTCTGACATTTTTCCTCCGGGTGTCCCAAATGAAGTAAACTGAAATCCTTGACCAACTCTTCAATCAACGGACGAACAGCTCGAGTGCGCGTTACGCTTTACACTCGGCCCGGTTGTCACCTTTGCGAGGAAGCGAAGCAGTCTATGCTGGCTGCTGATTGTAGCTCCGAATATACGCTTGCGGAGGTGAACATTGAAAGTGATCCGGAATTGCTCCATTTGTTTCGAAACGATATTCCAGTCGTGCTAATAAACGATGCGGAAGCGTTTCGCCATCGAGTGGTAGCAGTTGATTTTAGGCGCCGGGTAACCGAGGCGGCAAACTCATCGGGTGAAACCGGATCACCGTAAAGTCAGCTTGAGATGAAGTGCAAGGCCTGCGATTGTTCATCGATCGCCCGGTAGAGACGCAGGCGTTCGAGGTCGTCGGTTGATTGCCTGTAGGCGAGCATTGTTTCCTTGAGGCCTACCAGGTCTTTGTAGAGTCCGGCGTTTTCAATTGGCGGCGTCAGGTAAGAAACCAATTCCGCATAAGACCGGCGCTTGGCAATCGAACCTTCCGAAGGATTGTTTACACTGTAAATGTAAATATTAGGCAACTCCCCGGTGAGCCGATCCGGCCAGCATTCACCGGACAGTCCGACCTGCTTACCCGGCATGAATTCGAGCGCGCCATGCGTGCCTACATGGACCAGGGCGTCAACCTTCAACACCTTTGACAGGTACGTGTAAAAACCCATGAAGCCATGATGCGGGGCGCCGCTACGCGCCATCATCAAACGCATAGGATCGCCTTCATAACCAAAGCTGGGTTGCACTCCAATAAAAATCTTTCCGAGCTGCAATCCCTGAATCAACACTTCCCGCCCAAACGAATTGACCTTGCCTGGCGCAGGCCCCCAGTCGTTTTCAATTTCATCCACGTAGGGACACAGGCGCCGATACTCGTCCACGCTCATTCGATATGCCACATTCGCCGCCGAGGCGAAGCGATCGGCGTTGCCGCCAATCAATCGCTCCCGTAGAGCTTCGGCCGACTCCGGAAGTTCGACGTCATAGCCGTCCGCCTGGAGTTTCTGAAGCGTGTCCCAAACGCTCGGAAAGACGTCGAGGTCAGCTGCCGTGCCGATGTTTCCCTTGTTCGGCGGGAAGCAAAACAAAACGAGCGCCAGTTTCAAATCTGCCCGCGGCGAGGTCCGCAGACGGTTCCAGCGTTTCAGCCGTCGCGCCAGACGTTCACACCGATCGTCAAGAGGCACCGGCTCAACTCCGTTGCCGGGAATTCCACCGTAAATAAACGGCTCGGTGGCACCGTCAATTTCGGGAATCGCGATCTGCATTCCCGCTTGCACCGGATTGAGCCCGGTCTGCGACGCCCGCCAGGCATCGATCGTTTGCGTGTCCAAACTGACTGCCGAGCGATACGGTCGATTCAATGTTGTCAGGAACTCTGACGCAGCTTCGCTGTCGTTCATTGCCGGCCCGCCGACAAAGCTGAAACCAGTGAGCGAGACGATCTGGCTGACGCGTGAAGGAAGTCCAAGTTCCGAGGTTCGAGGTGGTCCAAGGTGCGGTGGTCCAAAGTCCAAGGTCGAAGGTCCAAGGCCCGTCTGCTTTTCGACTTTGGACTTTGGACTTTGGACTTCGGACTTCACCCCAGACTTTGGACTTTGGACTTTGGACTTCGGGTTCTCGTGCCGGTCTACATCGTCTACAAAAAACGTTTGCACCGCTTCCCGATTGTCCATTAGCGTTGACAACGCCGGAATCACGCTCAAGCCTTCAGCCTCGATCGCATGGATTAACGCGTCGTAGTGTTTCGTCGTTTTGCTGACCACCTGGGGCCGCATGAGCAACAGGCCAATCGTGCTTTCCGGATCCAACGCCAGCTTACCCGACTTTGGACCCTGAACTTTGGACCCAGAACTTCGCCCGACGTACCACTTTTTATAAGCCTCAAACGATTCGAACAACTTTGCGGCGTCGGGATGATAAATCGCCACTGACGGCAGGTGGTCAGGCGGCGGAATCTTAAGCTTTGTTTTTTGCAGGCGCGGGTCGGGAACATATTCCTTCAATGCGTATAGGACCATCGACTTGATATTGGCGGGGGTCGGCTGGAGGAAGTAACAAAAAATATTGAGGTATGTCTTAACGTCGCGCAGTCCGCCGGCGCTCGGGACAAATCGCAAAATACCGGGTAAACGATCGATCAATTTTAGATATTGACCGTGGGAGTGTTTCTTGACGGCTTTGACTTCCGTTTCGTCGGGATTATTCCGACCGCGGTTGCTCGCCTGTCGTCCGATCCACGAGCCGACCGACCCAATCAATCTCAGGGCCTGGCCGCCTAACTTCTTTTCACTTTCGCTTTCACTTTCCTCGCCGCGATTCTCATGGCTGCCCATCAAACGCTTAATATCGAGCCGCCCCATACGAGTGCGCCGCATCAGCTCCGGCATGCAGTTGATCACGATGACTGCGCGATTGTTTGCTTTATGCTTTTCCAGAGCCGGAAGCAGCCGCGCAGAATTTTCGCCATCCATCACATGAATGACAAAGACAATGTCGGCGGAGCCTAGACTGGCATCAACCTCGTGCCACTCTGAGTCCGATAGAGGCGAACCAAAATTCCACGCGTCGATCTGCAGGTCGAGATTATGTTCACGATTGAGTTCGCGCTCAGCGTTGCGAAGCGGTGACAGCAAACTCGATCCGATGTAACAAACTGTTACCTTCATTTTTTAATCATTCGCTCGAGCGTCAGGCGACGCCTTCAAGCTGATCTTCGAGACTGCCAATCGTCTCGCGTAGCTGGTCCAGGACCGCAGGCTCGGCATCCCAAAAACCTCGTCCATTCGCTTCCAGAAGTCTGGACACGAGAGAATGCGCTGAATGAGGATTGAGATCACGCAGTCGCTTCAGCATTTCCTCGTCCAGGACAAACGTCTCCGCCACTTCGGAATAGATCCAGTCGTCAACTGCGTCAGCAGTAGCACTCCAGCCGAAGGTATTTGAAACGTGACCTTCAATTTCCGCGACTCCGCGGAAACCGTGCTTTAACATTCCCTCATACCATTTTGGATTGAGGGTCTTGGCGCGGGTTTCCAAACGCACAGTTTCTTCGAGCGTCCGAATTTTCGATTCCGGCGAAAGAGTGTCAGACAGGTAAATCGCGGGACGGTTGTTCGCAAGAGTCTCCACTGCTTTCGAAACGCCGCCGAGGTATTCGAAATAGTGATCCACGTCGGTGATGCCTATTTCAAACGTGTCGATGTTTTGATATGTGGCCTCGACGCGTGCGAGCGCGCTATCCATCGCCGAGCGCGCTTCTACGCCTTCGATTTGCCGGCCTTGGGAATCGCGTCCGTAGGCAAAACACTTTCGCGTAACGAAGAGATCTCCGAGCGCGTCATCAGTCTGCCATTGCGAATCCATCACCATAAAGTTGACGTTGGTGCCGTAGTTTCCGGGGGCGTTGGAAAACACCCGCGTCATTGCCTCATCAAGTCCGCAGTTTTCCTTAGCCATTTGCTCCGACACGTGCCGACGAACATAGTTCAGGTCCGCAGGCTCATCGAGTTGGGCCACCAGCCGCACCGCCTTGTCCAACAACTGCACCGTGGGACTGAAAAGATCACGAAAGATTCCTGAGATCGTCATCACTACGTCGATCCGGGGACGCCCAAGCTCGCTCAGCGGAATTGCTTCAACCGCCGTCACACGATTCAACGAATCGGAAACAGGTCGAACCCCGAGCAGCCAGAGCGCCTGGGCCACCCCTTCACCCTGCGTCTTGATGTTGTCGAGCCCCCACAAGACGAGGGCCATCGCACGCGGAAAGCGGCCATGCTCGACGTGATATCGATTCAGCAGTTGGTCAACGACTTTCTCCGCGCGTGCGTAAGCCATGGCTGACGGAACGGAGTAAGGGTTAATTGCGTGGGTATTTCGACCGGTGGGAAGGATGGCTGGATTCTGGATGATATCGGCGCCCGGCCCTGGTTCGACAAACTCGCCGCGCAACGCTTTCATCAGCGCGTCAATTTCATAATTGGTTTCGAGTTGCGTGGAGATCTGCGCCAGGAGGTTGAAGATGGGGCCCGAAGCTGCGGGAGTCACACTCGCGCTCGTATGGAGAGATTCCTTCGCACCCGCAATTCCCTCGGTCTCGAAGCGGTCAAGCGCGACGTCAATAATTTCTCTGATTCGCTCGGCGGTCTTGAGATCATTTTCACTCGGCGCGCCGGACGCGACCTGCGCGTCTACGCCAAGTCCTTCGGCAACCAACTTCGGCAAAGCTCGCGCGCCGGCTTCAGGACGATCAAAGGACGCAATCATCCTCAGCATGTCTTTTCGCTCAGCCGCGTGAGAGGGTCGCCCAAAAACATGGAGGCCAGTGGGGATCAACCGCTGTTCGATCTCCAACAGCTGTTCGTAAAGACTCAGCACGCGTCGATCGCGCTCTTCGGGCGTTAGGGATTCCAGCGGGTAAGTATTTGTAGTCATTTATGGCGTTGCAGTTGGCAACCGGCCAAGCGCTATAGCTTTACGAGGCGTGCTCCCAGAGTCTGGGCAAGGTTACTTGTTTCATCGACCACGCGAAAGCCTTTTTGAGTGTTGACGAGGATCGTATCGATCCCAGCGTCTCTGAATTTTTCACCCAACCGGCCTAGCTCACGATAAATAGTTTGTTTGCGCAGCGTTCGATCTGTTTCTCCAACGCGGCTCAGCGATACATTCGCGCCGCCATCGGTAAAGATCAACAAAACTCTTTCGGGACCAATCCGGCTCGCACGCCGGCCGAGTTCAAGTGCGGAAGCGAGTCCAGCCGAGAGGGGCGTGGATCCACCGACCGGCAACGATTCGAGCACGCGCCGCGCGCGCAAGATACTCTTCGACGGCGGCAGCATGATCTCGGCTTTGGTGCCGCGGAATCCGACGATCGCAACGCTATCCCGCTGAAGGTATGACTGCCGCAGCAGGCCGAGAATCATTTCCTTCGCGTGGCCGATGCGATTTAGCGCCATGCTGCCGGAAAGGTCGATGGCAAAGATGAACAGGCAGCCTTGTTTTCGCTTGAAGAGTTTGAAACGAAGTTCCTCGGCGGTGATAGACCACGCCGAGTCCGCTGTTCGTCGATTAACTGTGGCAGCGGCGGCTCGCAAGGTCGCGTCTAAAGCAACCTTGGTCCCGGCTTTAACGGCAGAGGATCGTGCATATCGTCCGCGCTCCTGATTGTATTTCCCTCCCGCTTTCGCGCGGCCGCGACTGCCTCCTAAATTGTTCCGCGGCGGTCTTGGAATTCTCAAGTTTCCGCCGCCGAGTTTGAGTTCGATTTTCTTGCTCGAAGTTGAAGCCTGTTCTGACAGCGACGTTACTGTCTCGTCGGCGCCGGGTGCCGAGCCGGCGGCAGTACTGCGGTTGGTTTTCGCGGTTCCGTTCCTGCCTCCACCCGATCCGTTTGAAGATGCAGAAGCGCGCTTTGATTCGCTACGGCCCGCGCTGTCCGCCAGTTTCGAACCTGAACCGGAACCGTCTGCGTTTTCAGGCGCTGCGCTTCCGTTCGGAGACTTGTCAAACACTTCGTCGAGCGCCTGTTCAATTTGTTGTCCGGACGGCGTTTCTGCTAAAGCGTCGCGCCGCAAACGGTGGCGTAGGGCCATCACTGCCACTTTTCTAACGTCGCCTTCGTCTACTTTTCGCCGGCCGGAAAAGGCCGCGACGGCGCGGGCAGCCCGAATAATCGTAAGTTCCCCACGGTGCCCGTCAGTCTTCAACATGGAACAGAGACGCGCAATGTCAGCCACGATTCGCCGCTCGACTTTTACCTTTGGGAGACTTCGGCGCGCGCTAACAATTTTTCTACGCAGTTCCGTTTGCTGATTTGCAAACTGAAGCTGAAACGATTTTCCGTCTAGTTCAAACGCTTCGCGACGCTCGATTATTTCTATCCTGCGGTCCAGTTCTGTTTCGGTCTTAACTTCG
>JANLZV010000609.1:0-1767 GCA_031366425.1 Pyrinomonadaceae bacterium
CTGATTGTTCTTGAGCTGGCCCTGCCGGGCAGCGATGGCCTCGCGCTCTGTCGTCTTCTGCGAGCTCAACCTAAAACCGCCGCCATCCCAATCATTGCGCTTTCCAGGGATGACTCCGAGACCAACATCGCGAGCCGCGAAGCAGAAGCTTTGGCCGCGGGCGCCGACGACTACATCGCCCGGCCCTCATCTGCAACCGAGATCGTTTCTCGCGCCACCGCTCATTTGCGCAGGGCCCAGCGCGAATGGGCGCTGATCGGCAGCAACCGTGAACTGCTTTTTCTGGCAGACCTCGGACGTGGATTACTCCGCGCCCTCGATCCGGATCAACTTGTGCGGCGAGTTGCAGGAGCGACGTACGAAGGGACCAACGCTGTCCTGTGTGCGGCTTTTGTTAAGGTAAACGAGCGGAAAGATGCTGTATGCGTTTTCGATCGCGAAGGCAGTGCGGAAGATTCGTCATTGATCGAAATGGATCTGCTCGGGACGTGGCTAGCCTCACCTGGCGTTGTTTCCGGTCTAATCACCGACCGGAAGCGTTTCTTCCTGCGCGACGAAAAGCACGAGGTTGAATACGCCTCGCCTCTACGGTTCGGCGGCCGGATGAAGGGCGCGTTGATCGTCGCCTTCGATAAGCGAGAAGAGTGCGACGAAACCCAACGCCGGCTGATCGACGCGGCCGGTCAACAAGCCGCACTCGCAGCTCACATTTCAGTCCTCTATCAGGACGCCCGCGAGTCTTCGGCCAATCTGGCAGTCGAAGTTGAACGCCGGACGGCAGAGGTGGAAGCGCAAGGTCGTTTCATCGAGGCGATCATCGACAGTCTGCCGCTCTCGTTGTACGCAATCGATCGCAACTTCGAGATTGTTGCCTGGAACCGGAATCGCGAATTGGGTGAGTTAGGAATTCCCCGCGGGTCGGTGTTGGGTAAGAATATTTTTACTGTTTTGACTCGACAGAAACGGGAGTTGCTGGAAGCGGAATTCGCAAGAGTGTTTGAGACTGGACAGATCGATCGCATCGAACACGAAACAGCAACGGCCAACGGATCAATAAAGCATTGGCTGATCAGCAAATTTCCCATGTGGATCGACCGCAGCGGCGAAGTGTCTCACGTGATCACAGTGGGCGAGGAAATCACGGGGCGCGTTGAAGCCAATCGCGCGGTCGCGCGGGCTGAGAAGTTGGCGGCGATTGGTCGATTGGCTGCCGGGGTGGTCCATGAAATCAATAATCCGCTCGCGACTATTTCTGCCTGCGCGGAGGCCCTTGAATCGAGGGTGAACGAAGGCGCGTTCGCCGGTTCGGAAGCGCTCGAGGATTTGCGCGAGTATCTCGGCTTGATTCGGAGTGAGGCCTTCCGCTGCAAAGCGATCACTAACGGCCTGCTTGATTTTAGTCATTCCCGGACGCTCCAACACGTGCCAGTGAATCTGAGCGAAGTAGTCTATTCCGCCTTCCGCCTCGTTTCGCACCAGCAACGCGGCGAGATGATCAAATTTGAAATTGAAACGCCGGCAGATCTGCCGCCGGTTTCGGGTGACGCCGGACAATTGCAACAGGCGGTGATCGCGCTTGCCACGAATGCAATAGATGCGATGCCCGATGGCGGCGTCCTGGGAATTCGCAGCAGCCAGCGAGGAAACAACGTGTTGGTGCAAGTGCGAGATTCCGGCGCAGGCATTCCCGCTGACACGATTCCAAAAATCTTCGAACCGTTTTTTACGACCAAAGAAGTGGGCAAGGGCACGGGTCTCGGCTTGGCA
>JANLZV010000402.1:0-3796 GCA_031366425.1 Pyrinomonadaceae bacterium
CGGCTTCCGATTTAGGGTTATTGCCTTGGACAAACTGATCCTGGCAAAACGAACTGCTGGTCGTGCGAAGGACCTGGTTGCAGTTGCAGAACTCGAAGCACTTCTTGATAGGCAGACGAATTTAGATAAGCAGTGAGGGTCTCGATGATTACGCCTCCCAGCTTTCCGAGTCGTCATTCAGCCTAATTGCTCTCCGTCCATCCGAAGGAACTTTCATTAGCGCCAACCGTTCCACCACCCGTCCATTGACCAAGTGTTCCTCCACGATCTCGGAAACATCACCGGCACGGACCTGCGCGTACCAAACTCCATCCGGATAGATCATCACGGCGGCGCCAATCGCGCAGAAACCAACCGAGCTGCATTCTGTTAAGACCACACTGCCGCGCGGGTTCTTGCCCTTAATTTCTTTGCCAAACATGATGCCGCGTGAGAGCAATTCGTGCTCGAAAGCGGCGATAACGTCGGCGCTACCATTAGCCGAGCAAGAGGTCCCCCGGCAGACGAAAACGTGATGTCGAATCGGGGCGGTGGTGATCGGCGCGAGTGTCTCGAGCTTTTCCCGCTCGCAGATAAATGAAGTCTCTGGCATTTTGAGTTGTGAACGAACAGTTTTAGGTGGTTTATGTTAACACAACCGTCTTTGCTAGCCTTGTCGTTCCATTGTAGAATACTGCGCGAAGGGCGACCGCTCTAGCAGACCGCGATCGAAAATGAGCGGCCTGTGAGTGGTCGCCCAAATTACTGTAACTTCAAAATCCAGGCGCAAGTTTTAAAGATTCTCACTTATGGCAACCGGCCTTGTCATCCACATTTCTTCCGGTAAAGACAAACATACCGAAGTCTTAAATAGCGAACACATTCGCATCGGTAGTTGTCAGGACTGCGATCTACGTTTGCGACTCTCGTCTCTGCCGCAGGCTGTGGGAAACGAAGGTGTGTTGCTGGAGTTGGCCCTCAACAATGGTTCCTACCGGGTAAGTGGCTTCGATGATTCGCTCGATTTGAGGCACAACGATCGACCGCTCAAAATTAACTCCGAGATTGAAGACGGCGATGAAGTTCGTGAGACCACTTCGAACCTACTGTTAACTTTCTATCCGATTAGATCGCTGCCGGCCGTGGTTAGTCCGGGAACACACGAAGCGCACATCGCTCCCTTCATCGAACAGGCTGCCATTGAGTCTGCGGCTACTGCGCGCCGCGATGATGCCAAGGTTTTTCTGCGCGAGTTTACCCGCGAGCTGGTGCGCGAGATTAACCCCAGCACCAAGTTAATTACCTTTGCGATTGCGCTCGCCCTCGTCTCCGGCGTTCTTTACATTGGCTTCTCGATGTACAAAGAGATGCAGCGAAGCCGGAAGATAATTGATGACCAGCGCTCCCAGCTCGCATCAATGAAAGAACAGGTCTCCAGGACGAACGATACGATTAGCGATCTTGGGCGCTCCAACAAGGAAATTCGTGACAGTCTTTCGTTAGCCGTCAAGTTGCGCAGCGACTACGGCAGCGGCGTCTGTTTGATCGCCGGCTCGTTCTACTATGTGGAGCCCGGGACGGGCCGTCCCCTCCGCTCAGCTGAAGCGCAGTTAAATGAAAACGGGGAGACCGTTCAGACCAGCGACGAAGCTACCGCGCTTACTCCCGACAGCCGCGCCGCAGTCGCGGAGTTTCAATTCGTGGGCACTGGCTTTTATGTTGGCGGTGGCTTTGTAATCACCAATCGGCACATCGCGCAACCATGGTTAGCTGATGAGCGGGCGCAGAGTCTGGTGAGCAGTGTCCGCGGGCAACCTCGTCTAAAAAAACTGCATGCTTACTTTCCTGATCACTCGCAACCGATTCCACTAAAATTAAAAGCTTCGGGCGGGCGTGATGATGTGGCCGTGCTCACGCTCGACGTCAAAGATCTTCCGACCGAAGTGCCCATCCTTCCGCTTGAGACAGACGAAGATGCAGTGGCGGTCGGCAAGACGGTGGTAATGATGGGTTACCCGCTCGGCCCGGACCGTTTGCTGGCCTTAATGGACGATGCGGAGTCGCGCAGCATTCAGCAACGTTACGGCACTCTCGACGCGATCCTTGCTTACTTTGCCGAGTCGAAACGGATTCAGCCGCAAACCACGCAAGGCAACATAACCGACGTCAACAGCCGGCGGATAGCCTACGATGCGCGCACCGCTGAAGGCGGTTCAGGCGCACCCGTGTTTGGGCAACTGGGCCACGTTATCGGCGTTAACTTTGCAATTTCGACCGAAACCCAAGCCTCTAATTTCGCCGTGCCAATTCAATACGGAATTGCGCTGCTCGAACGCTCGGGATGGAAACCTCCCGCTCCAATTGAGACGAAGGAAGCAGAGACCACCCCGTCGCCGCCCAAATAGCCCCAACCCGTTCGCCTTCATTTGCCCCCTGGTACCGCGGGTTAATTGGTTGTTTCGGCAACTACGTTAATGCCTCGGGCATCGTAGGCGCACACTCCGTAGCGGATTGAACTGAACATATGCGTTTGGTTCTGCTGGGTGGTTCAAATAAAATATTGTTGAGTCGTGAAGCAGATCAGGGCACGCACCTTGCAAATCAGGTGTTCACGATAAATGCCTTTGTTCGAGATTGCTTTACGCGAGTTTCAAGAGATTCAGCGCAACCAAGTGACGTCTCTAGAAAGAATCTTTTGAAGATTGAAATCCATAACTGCCAAATGACGACCACCGCCAATCGCCCCGGCAGCGTGTTCTCGCAAGCCAGCACCAGTGTCTTAGTTTTTCTGCTATTCATTTGCCTGCTCGCCTCGAATTTATTTCCGGGCCGGGTCGCCAACGCTCAGGTTCAACCGGCGCAGCCGTTACCAGAAAACATCTTTCGGCTCGAGCGGGTCCAGGTTGACGGTGGCGGTGAACTGATCACGATTCACGCAAAGCTGGTTGCGGCCGGCGCCGTTCCCGGTGCGCGCGAATGGGTGCCGCTGGTAACGGTTTTACGCGATACGCTTGGCGACCTGACCCCGGAAAATGATCGCCTTCGTTATGTTTGGCCGTTGACTTACACGCGGCCCAGTTTGAAGCAGCGAATTTCCGGGGCCGTTCCTTTCCTCTATACACGGGTCGGCAATAAAACGAAGTTTTCAGGGAGCGAGCCGCCGCCGGTTCTCGATTTGGCTTCAGCTGATCAGGAAGTCTGGAATAGGGTCTTTTGGGTGGCCCTGCAAAGCCTGCTGCTTGACCCTTACGGCATGCCTATCAAGGCGTCGACTCGGTCTTACCAGCAGAACATTGGCGACTACCGCCGTTCACATATCATCCGCGCCCTCGCGGTGCTTTCGCTTTATCAGGCGGTGGCAGAGCAGGGCGAAAGCAATTCACCGGCCTTTTCGGAATCGGAGCTCGCGGAGATTCAAGCGCGCCTCAGGCTCACCGACAAGACCTTTGGCGGCCTGCTCGGCGATCTAAATCTCCAACGCTATAACGAAAAGCAATTGACCCAGGCCCAGGACGAACGCGGGCATAACTGGGAGTTGTTGCGCCAACGCGCGGAAGCTGAGTCGCTGTACTTCGAACCACTGCAAATGCCGGACGGCAGCACCACACATGCGTTGCTCTGGGTGGCAAAACCTGATCTCGAAGCTCGTCGCAATCAACCTTACGACAAGCGCTTTCTGAACATTGCCAACCCGTGGTCCGACAAACGCTTGGCAACCTGGCCAGGGCCAACTGAGACCCGCTATTTTGACAGCGACAATCACCCCATTGCTCCTGACACGCCGGACGCCCGAGCAATTGAAATGATTCCGCTGGCG
>JANLZV010000633.1:0-2078 GCA_031366425.1 Pyrinomonadaceae bacterium
TCACCCGGCGGAATGGCCGGGACATTCGCGACGTTGAGACGGGTCACCAACTCGGTTCGGCGCAGGCTATAGTTCAACAATCCAATCGCGAGTCCCATCGATCCGACCGCGCCGAAGACGCCCGGGGAAATCTGACCGTTATTGCTGTAGTAAGCAATCACGGGGAAGATGATGGTCGCGGCCACGCCAACCAGAAAAGTTGCGGTACCGGGGACCAGTTGATTGGCCTGCGCAGTTGAGTAGCTACTCAGGGATTTCTTGCGGTTGATCGATACAGGTTCAGACATTGCCAATACTCCTTTTTTAGTTTGCCCGTTTCCATTAACGTGGCTTTCAAAAGGAAGACTGGCAAATAAATTTTTTAAGTAGGAAAATTTGAAAAATTTTCGGACGGTCTTTTCACACGTTAGAGCGTTGAGGTCGGCAAAAGCCGACAAGTTCCCTGAACTACGGAGCACGGGCCCGAGCAACGCCGCTCCGGCCAGTTGTGCTCTAAACGCATCTTCCATATCATTCGACGCCTGACGCCCCGGGTCTAAAAAACAACTTATGAAAATTGCGAAAACACTCTCGATATGTGCGTTGTTGCTGCTGACTGCGGCGACCAGCTTTTCCCAGTCGCCCAGAAAGCGCGGCGCGCCCCGCCCATCTCGCCCAGATCGTCCCGCGCCGGCAGCCACGCCTAAATCCTCTCAAACGTTAACTGAATCGCCGGCGGCGTCGCCTGCTCCCGAAGCGCCCAAGCCACCCGTGGTGTTGGCGATTGTGAACGGGCAAAATGTGACTACTCTCGATCTTGATCCGCAGCTGCGTCAGTCCGTCGAAAGTTTGGACGCGCGAATTGTTGACGCGCGAAACCAGGTTTTGGAGATGGAGATCAACACGTACCTGCTCGCGGCTGAAGCGGCGAAACGACGTATGAGTCCGCAACAGCTTTACGACCTTGAGGTCACCAGGAAAATTACTGACCCGGCGGCCGCGGATGTGACGAAATTCATGGAGGCGAACAGCGCGGAACTCGGGAATGCTGATCCGGCAACCAGACGGAAGCAGGTGATTGAGTATTTGCGCGGCGAGCGTGAAGCGGACCTCTCCGAGGTTTTAGTCAAGAAGTTGCGGGCTACGACCCCAGTCGTCAGAGCTCCGAAATCCAGCGCGACGAGCCTGCCGGCCGCGACTGTCCTGGCCACCGTGGCCGGTCGATCGATCACCGCCGGCGCGATCAACGAAAAGCTCAAACCGATACTTTACGAGCTGCGAGTCAACACTTATTTGCCTGAGCGACAGGCGCTCGAGCAGACGATTGACGATCTGCTGCTACTGGCGGAAGCCAACCGGTTGAATGTTGGTCCGGAAGAAATTGTGCGTAAGGAGATAACTGAAAAGACGCATCTGCCGACTGAAGCTGAAGTCGCGAAGTTTTTTAACGACAACAAAGCGAATGTAAATGGCGATCTGGCGTCGACCCGCAATTCGATTGCTAATTTTTTGCAGAGCCAGGAACGAGCGAGGCTTGAAACCGAAATGTCCGCGCGTCTGCGCAAGGGCGCAAACATTCGCGTGCTAATCACTGAGCCGGCGCAGCCCGCACTCGTAGTCAGCGTTGATGACGATCCGTCAAAAGGACCGGCAAACGCTCCAGTCACGATTGTGGAATTCACTGATTTTCAG
The DNA here is from genome assembly GCA_031366425.1 of Pyrinomonadaceae bacterium. Lineage (GTDB taxonomy): Bacteria > Acidobacteriota > Blastocatellia > Pyrinomonadales > Pyrinomonadaceae > PSRF01. The sequence continues at coordinate 1,672 of JANLZV010000633.1, forward strand.
TGCCCCTCATGTGCGGCGATGCATCCGGTGCTCGACGAAGCGTTGAGGATTTACGGCCCGAAGGTGAGACTCGTGGTTCGTGACTATCCACTCGCGCAACACACCGAAGCGCGTAAAGCTGCCGAGGCCGCAAACGCCGCAAACGATCAGGGCAAGTTTTTTGAGTATGCTGCGATTCTCTTTAAGCACCAGAAAGCGCTTGATGTACCTTCACTGAAAAAGTATGCGAGCGAACTCGGCTTGAACCGGGTTCGCTTCGATGCGGCCCTTGACGGTGGCAAGTTTGCCGATGAGATTAAACACGACGTCGCGGAAGGAAATCTCTACGGCGTCGGCAGCACTCCGACAATTTTCGTGAACGGTGTGGTGTTGAGAGAATTGAATAGCGAAGCCCTGCGAGCAGCGAT
>JANLZV010000637.1:0-7678 GCA_031366425.1 Pyrinomonadaceae bacterium
CTGTCGGATTCAGCGTGCAAGGCCCGACGAATCTCATCAATAACACGTTTAATTGGCAGGACACAGTGTCCTGGATTAAAGGCAACCATAGCATGAAGTTTGGCGGCGATTTCTCTTCTTACCAAAACAACACGGTCTACGATTTTTACGTAAACGGCGAGTATTCGTTTTATGGACCGGGAAGTGTTGCTTCGGGGAATTCCCTGGCTGACTTCTTATTCGGCCATCCCGACGAGTATTTCCAGTTTGGCGAAGCGCCTTCCGACATTCGCACCAAGTCGGTAGCCGGATTCTTTCAGGATGAGTGGCGGTTGCGCCGGAATCTAACCCTGACTCTGGGTCTGCGTTACGAGTACAACCAGCCTAAGTATGATACGCGCGGACGGTCGTTCTCGATTATCGCCGGACAGAAATCACAGCGCTTTGTGAACGCTCCCAGGGGTCTGCTGTTTCCAGGAGATGCAGGAGCACCTAAGGGCTCGAATTTCTCTGACTTCAACGACTTTGCACCTCGGTTCGGATTCGCATGGGATCCATTTGGCACTGCCAAAACGAGCATTCGGGGCGGCTTCGGCGTGTTCTACGACGTTTTAAAAGGCGAGGATAACCTTCAGTTTAACGGCCAGGCACCCTTCTTCGGATTTGCTGATCTGTTTCCCGATCCGACAGCAAACGCCTTCGCTGATCCTTTTGGCAACGTGGGGCAGACCAATCCCTTCCCCTCGAAACCGCCGTCACGAAACCTTGATTTTGACGCTGCGGGATTTTTACCCTTCGGTGGAGGTGGCGTTTATTTCGTCGATCCGAATCTGCGCACGCCTTACATCTATCAATACAACCTAAGTCTGCAACGCGAATTGCATAAAGACTTGATCGCAGAAGTCTCGTATGTCGGCAGTGCGTCGCATGGACTGACCGCCCTGGTCGATAGAAATCCGTTTGTGCTGGGGACATTGCGCCGGGTGCTGAATACGCAGGCTGGCAACGATGACTTCTCGTTTAGTTACATCGACGAATTTCGCAATGCGGGCGTTGCAAACTATAACGGTATGCAGGTGAGCTTGACGAAGGGCGTTTCCCAAACTCCCTTCCTCGGGAAAACTTATTTCACGCTCGGTTACACCTGGGCCCATTCCATTGATACCGCTTCAGGCTTCCGTAACCGCAACAGCCGAGTTCCCACTTACAACAACGGGTTGTTTCGTGCCAGTTCTGATTTCGATGTTCGTCACCGGTTTACCTTTAGCGGCGGATGGGACTTGCCGTTCGATCGCTGGCAGTTGGGTCCGCGACGTCTGACACAGGGTTGGACGCTGGCTCCAATATTCAGCTATCGGACCGGGTTTCCCCTCGATGTATTTGGAGGCTTGAATCGCGCTCGAAGTCGTCCCGGGCCATCGGGCGCCGGCGATTCAAATCTGGTGCGGGCCAATCTAACTGGACCGCTTGCTCTGCTGAATCCACATACGGCAAACACTTTTAATTCACGTGCAGGTAACTATTACTTCAACCCGGCTCTTTTCACTCAAACCGGACTTGGCGGCTCGACGTGTACACCTTGTGCCACCAACCCAGCCATACGAACGTACGGCTCGCTACCACGCAACGCCTTCCGTGGTCCGTCACGCACTAACCTGGATCTATCCATCATTAAGATGACACCGCTATGGGGCGAGAAGGCGCGGATGGAATTTCGGGCCGAATTCTTCAATATCCTTAATTCGGTTCAATTCCGAGATCCCAGCACTTCGATCACTGGCGGAACTTTTGGTCAAATAAATACGACCTATGACCCGCGCATTGTTCAGTTTGGGTTGAAGTTCCTTTACTAACTTTCCATGGCGAGGTTACGGCCTCAGCCTATTCTGAAAAATGTGGAAGAGACCGCCGGTGCTTCCCGTAGGGATCGGGGTCGGAGGCTTAGCTTTCGGCCCCTTTTCATTTCTAATAAGGACTTGACTAGATATTAACTTTAGTGACCCAGCAAAACTTGCTTGACCTAGGATCATGAAGGATCACCGGACAAATTGCCTTAACTTCTGGCTCGCAGCGGCGTCGCAACGAAGCGCTTTGTCGCTGCTGGCTATTGTTATTACCTTGTCCGGATCTGCCGTTCTGGGGCAGGGAGGGGGGACCAACACCCTTTACGGAGATTTGAAAGTTGACGAAAGTAAAGTCACTGGAATGAAGCCGATGAGTTTTGATGTAGTCCTAACAGGCCGGAACCGCAGTGCTGTAGGGCGTCAGACTGTGCCAAAGAATGGGCGATTTAGGTTTGAAAATCTAGCCAACGGGACTTATTACATTTCAGTGTGGATGGATAATTCCGAAATTGCCAATGTCCGAGTGACCTTGCTCAGCGGTACCGGCACGGACACTCGCGCTGGCGGCGACTATCGCCAGGACATCGCATTGGAGTGGCGGCCCAATCCAGGAAAGAAGGATGAGAGGGCCGGCGTGGTTTCCGCGTTAGTGCATTACGAACGCAAGCCGCCTAACGATTCACTCTTTGAGAATGCCGAGAAATCGATAAGGGCCAGGGAATACTTGGGAGCTATCGGTCTGCTGAGACGGATTGTAGAAAGGGATCCGCAGGACTTCGAAGCCTGGACTGAGCTGGGCACTGCTCTGTTCCTGGCCAAAGACAACGGTGAGGCTGAGAAGGCCTATCTTCGGTCTCTGGAGTTGCAGCCGGCTTTTATTTTGACGCTGCTCGATCTGGGCAAGCTGCGGCTTGAACAAAAGAATTTTGACGGAGCAGTCGAGGTGCTCACCAAAGCCGCTTCGCTGCCTCCGGCCTCTGCCGAGGTGAATTATTTTCTCGGAGAAGCCTACCTGAACTTGAAAAAAGGATCGAAGGCGGTCGCTCACATGAATGAGGCGATTAAAATTGATCCGATCGGCAAGGCTGAAATTCATCTGCGCATTGCCGAGATCTACGATGCCGTAGGTTTGAAAGATTTAGCAGCAGCTGAATACGAGAGGTTTCTGGAGAAGAGATCGGACTCCCCCGAGAAGAAAAAGCTGCAACGTTACATTAGCCAGAACAAGAAAAAGTGAATACAGCCGACACCTTTGCACACGGGTCTGAGATGGAAATAGTCTGGCTCGTCTCAGGAAGATTTACGGTTGAGCCAGACTGAGTAAACAGCCGTCAAGCAAAGCGACATCCACGCTAACCCTTCCGCTATCGCACCTAGGACATCACTTAGGTAGTGAGCGCCGAGATAAATCCGGCTGAAGCCGACGAGTGCGATCATCAAGCCGGCGAGGAGAATAATCCCGATGCGCCAGGCAAGGTTGGTGGTTCTGCTCACGAGGTAGGCAGCGACCACGCCGTACAGAGTCGTGGCCATCATGGTATGCCCGCTGGGAAAGCTGTAACTGGTAAGCGTCAGGATCGGATCGCTAAAGCTGGGACGCGCCCGCTGAAAAGATAATTTCAAGATCCAGTTCAGCAACATGCCTCCGTAAACCGATAACCATACTGCGGCGACCCAGTAGAACTCCCGGCGCAACCATAAATAAATTCCCACTGCTAAGGCCGCCATGGCCACAGGCAAGCTGGCGTGGATCGAGGTGATGGCCCACCACCAGGTCGTTAAATGCGGCCCAGCGTTAGTATGCAACCAGCTAGTGAGCTGTGAATCGATGAGGATTAGTGGTTCGCGATTGCGGACGTCTTCGGCGATTTCACCCAATGCCAAAGTCATCACGGCGAAGACTGCAAGGCCCAAAGCCAGGTGAAGAACCGGCAGGGATTCTGGTGATGAACCGCGCTTCATAAATCGGCAGGGACGTTGTTCGACATTCGCGCCCATCCGTCCGGGGTTTGATTAAACCGCTCAGTCATGGCAGTCAGAAACTGTCCCTGCTCGGGCTGCCACTCCAGACGTTCAACCGTGATCCGTGGGTGGTCCACACGAATTACGTTGAAAGAATTTGACTCGCCGCGCCCGCGCGTAGAGGTTGCCGTGCCTGCCTGCACCACGAGGGCTGAGTGGCCTTTGATCTGGTAACGCGTGGCACTGTGCGACGTGTGGCTGACATGAAGATGTCCGGCCAAAAACACGTCGGCGCCGCAACGCGCGAGCGCTTCCATGGCCATTCGCGCGCGACCCACGAGTTGTCGTTCATCACCACCACTCGGCAAGTCAAACGGATGATGGGTGACGACAATTTTCACTACTGACGGTTTGCAGGCGCAAAGGCGTTCGCTCATCCACCCGACCTGCTCTTCATTGATCCGGCCGCCCTTGATCGTCAGCGACCGCGCCGTGTTTACACCCATGACGGCGATTTCATCGTCATGATAAAAAGGGCGCAGGTCGGAAGTGATGTAGCGGCGATACTTCGTCAGCGGTTCAAAAAAACGCGCAAACACATTATGCAATGGCACGTCGTGATTGCCTGGGACTACGATCTGCGGCGTCGGCAATTTATCAAGGAAGGCCCGCGCTTCCAGAAACTGATGCGACCGCGCGCGCTGCGTTAAGTCGCCCGAAACTGCTACGAGATCGGGAGCGAGTCTTGTCACCGTCTCGATCAATGGGCCGACTACCGTTTGGTCGACGCGGCCAAAATGAAGATCCGAAAGATGGACGATGGTGCGCATCACTTTTCTCCGGCCGCGGTCTCTGGTTTAGCCGCCAGCACTCGCAGGCCAAGCGGCTTGACTCGATAGTGAAGCGGCGGCTCCATCACGGTCACTTCACCATCCAGGGCCACGCGCAAGCGACGATGTCGCGACTCGATCCAAAACTCCTGCGTGCTGAGGGCGATGAAGTCCTTTTCCTGGCGCAGCCCGCCAAACATCGCGCGCAAGGCCAAACGGATCAATCCCAGCCTCGTGATCTGATTAGCGACGTAGACGCTTAACCGCCCGGCATTAAGTCGCTCGCGCCCGCCCACATTGAGCGTCTCCATTGCGTATTCGTTGTTGCCAATAAAAATGAAGGGGGTCTTGAGGGTCAGCTCTTTGCCATCGACGCTCAATCGGATTTCCAGAAACGGATACCGACGCATGACGGAGAGCGCGGCCCAAACAAAGGCGGGCCATTTGCCGTGGCCCAGCCGCTGCTTCTTTTCCCGTTCGCGAACAATGCTCGGATAGAGACCGAGGCTCGAGTTGTTCAAAAAGATCCTGTCGTTTACTTCGCCGACATCCACGTCCATCGTTTCACCGGCGATGATTGTCTTGACCGAGCCTTCGAGGTCGAGGGGAATCTTTAAGTCTTTGGCGAAATGGTTAAGAGTCCCAAACGGGAGCACGCCCAACGTTTTCCCGGTTGGGATTACTTCCGCTGCCACAGAGCCAATGGTGCCGTCGCCTCCGCCGGCAATGATCGCGTCCGCGTCGCTCGCCGCTGCCTTGCGTGCTAATTCAGTGAACTCGGAGCCGGAGTGTGCGAGTGACACGCGGGCTTCGACGCCACCGGCGCTAAACATTTCGGTTAACTTTCCGGCAGTGCCGTCTTGACCATCCGCGCCGGCAGCCGCATTTATTATCACTTCTATTTTCACGCTCTTAATAGTAGGGCAAATTTGTTGCAAAGCCATATCGAGCAAAATGCCCCGGTGGCTGCCGCTCGCTCCCGGTTCTGCAAGGGGTCGGGCTATACTCAGAGCTTCCCATGACAAACCAACAAGCTCATTCGCAATCATTCGATCTAAACGCAATCGCTCGCCGCTCGGTTGCTGAGGCAGGGTTCGAACCCGACCTTAGCGAAGCAGTCAAGCAAGAGGTGCAGTCGCTTCCGCCAGGGGCGGCGGCGCTCAAGCCCGACCAGTCCGTCCGCGACCTGCGCAAACTTCTTTGGTCGTCAATCGACGATCGCAAATCGCGCGATCTGGATCAGCTTGAATACGCCGAGGCTTTATCGGGCGGTGACACCCGGATCCTGGTGGCGATTGCTGACGTTGATGCATTCGTGCCTAAAGGCTCCGCGATCGACCTGCACGCCGCCGAAAACAGCACCTCGGTTTACACCGGCGTCAGAATGTTTCCGATGTTGCCGGAAGAGCTGTCGACTGAATTGACCTCGCTGGTAGCCGGAGAAGACCGCCTCGCGGTAGTAACGGAAATGGTGGTAGCCGCGGATGGCACTGTCAAAGACACCGACGTCTATCGCGCGCTGGTGACGAGCCGAGCGAAGCTCTCATACGAATCCGTAGGTGAATGGCTTGACGGGAAGGCGGGCGTGCCAGCCAAGGTTGCGGAGGTGCCGGGTCTGGAAGCGCAGATCAAGTTGCAGTTTGAAACCGCGGATCGCTTAGGCGATTTTCGGCGAGAACAAGGCGCGCTGGAACTGGGAACAATTCAGGCAAATCCGGTGGTCAACGAACAGGGCGCGGTGACTGAACTGGCCGTGGTAGAGCCCAACGGCGCGCGAGAACTAATTGCAAACTTCATGATTGCGGCGAATGTCGCGATGGCGAAATTTTTAGAGGCAGCCGGTCGACCTTCGCTGCGCCGAGTGGTGCGCACTCCAAAGTATTGGTCGCGGATCGTGGAGCTCGCCGAAGACGTTGGCGAAAAATTGCCTGCTGATCCCGACTCACGCGCGCTGTCCGAATTTCTTCACAAACGAAAAGCCGCGGATCCGGACCACTTCGCCGACCTCTCGCTCGCCGTCGTGAAGTCTCTAGGTCCCGGCGAGTACACCGTCGAAATCCCGGGGAGCGAGGGTGAAGGGCATTTCGGACTCGCGGTCCAGGACTACACACACTCAACCGCGCCGAATCGACGTTACACGGATCTGGTTACTCAACGATTGGTGAAAGCCGCGCTTGAAAAAAAGCCGGCGCCCTACACTGTTGCTGAATTAGGCGAAATTGCATCGCACAGCAATGAACGCGGCGAAGCTGCGCGCAAGGTCGAACGCAAGATGCGCAAAGTCGCGGCGGCCGTGTTGTTGCGAGACCAGATCGGGCAGGAGTTTGCGGCGATCGTCACCGGCGTTTCAGAGAAGGGAACTTTCGCGCGCTTGATCTCTCCTCCGGTGGATGGACGTGTGATGCGTGGAGAACGGGGGCTACGGGTCGGCGACAAGACTCGAGTTAAGCTACTCAGTGCAGATCCGGAGCGCGGCTTCATCGACTTCGCCCGAATTTAACTCACCACCAAAAAAGATGGAACTATTCTCACCTCTCTCGGCCATTAGTGTTTGGAGTGCGAAATTGTTCGGAAACATTTGAAAAGTGACTGCTCTTCCGAGCGACGAACAACTACTGCAAGAGATGCTGGGTGGAAGCTCCCAGGCATTTGAAGCGCTCTATGATCGACGGCAGGGCGGAATATATCGCTACGCGTTGAGGATGACCGGGTCGCCAGCCACCGTGAAGTGACCGGTGGCGGGCGGTCCCTCCCCATCGTCCTGATGTAGCCCGTGCATCTGGCGTGTCACTCGCCAGGCGTAGTCGCCGGGTGGCAGCTCCTGCGGCACGATGAACGAGTCCCCGTTCGCAGACCAGACCAGCGCCCGCGTCGCGAACGGATCGCCGGCGCCAGGATCCGGGGCCACCTCGACCTTGAACCCCATCACCTCGTATGCGGGTCGGTGCCAGACGAGCCGTGGCTGGCCACCGACGGTCGCACCTTCTACGGGAAGGGTCAGCGTCGGCGCGGACTCGTGACGCTCGACGGTTCGCGCCGTCGTCCATGGACCGCGCAGATCCC
>JANLZV010000643.1:0-1622 GCA_031366425.1 Pyrinomonadaceae bacterium
GGAGGCGGCGGATTTGGCGGCGGTTTTGGGGGTGGCAGCGGCGGAGGCGGCGGTGCCGGCGGAGGCTGGTAAACGAAACGCGTGATCAGTTGCAGCTGGCAGCCGTCAGTGTCAGCGCGATTTTTCTGTTAGTATCTCAAGCACACTTAATAAGAATACGATGGTAAAGACAGTGGTTCACGAAGCTCTTAACGGTTTGGTCAAGGACCTGCGCGCCACGCACGGGGATAATTTGGCCTCGGTCGTACTTTATGGTTCGGCGGCAGCCGGCGACCACGTTGAGTTGCGCTCCGATTACAACCTTCTGATCACGCTGCAGCGGATCACACCCGAAGACCTGCGCCTCGCCCAGGCTCCCGTCCGCGAGTGGCGGCGGCTGGGACACCCGATACCGGTTTACTTCACCGTCGAAGAATTGTCTGACGCCGCGGACGTATTTCCGATCGAGTTTCATCAAATGGCCAACGCGCGCACTGTGCTCTACGGCCAGGACCCGTTTGAACTGGTCCAACTATCAGATGACAACCTTCGCCACCAGACGGAATATGAACTCCGCAGCAAACTGATTCAACTGCGGCGAATGTATATTCCCGCGTCGATCTCGATCGAAAAGTTATGCGACCTGATGAGCGACAGTCTCGCAAGTTTCGCGTCGCTCTTTCGCGCCGTGCTGATTTTGCATGACGAAGTGGCTCCGGTCAGCAAACCGGATTGCGTCCGCGCCACCGCGACGAGGTTTGGCTTGGATCCCCAGCCGTTTGAAAAGATTTTTGAATTTCGCACCCGTGATTTAGTGCCCCCATCGGAAAAAGACGCGAACGACATCTTCGCCGCGTATATGGAACAGATTGACCGCGTCATCCAGGTAGTAGACGATTTCGGTCCAGCGAAGACTTAGGAGATATAAAAATGATTCAAAGACGATTGATGTTATTTGCCGTGGTGATTTTTGTTGCGGCGACCGCCAGCGGCTGCGGCTACAACACGCTGACTACGAAGCACGAAAACGTGAAGGCAAATTGGGCCAACGTGGAAACCCAACTGCAACGCCGTTCTGATTTGCTAAACAATCTCATCGAGACTGCCAAGCTCGCGGGCGTGCAGGAGCAGGAAGTTTTTGGCAAGATCGCGGAAGCGCGTTCCAAACTTTTGAATGCGACGCAGCAAGCGCCGGCAGGCGAGGGCGGCGATAAGACGCCGGAACAAAAGCAGGCTGTGATTGACGCGGCAAACAGTTTCGGCGGCACCGTGGGTCGATTACTCGTTTTGCAGGAAGCGTATCCGCAGTTGCAGTCAAACCAGAATTTCCTGAAGGCCCAGGACGAGGTAGTGGGGACCGAAAACCGCATCGCTACTTCTCGGAAAGACTATAACGACGCCATTCAGGACTACAACACAACGATGAAGAGTTTCCCCACCGTGATCTCCGCGAAGCTGTTCGGCTTTAAGGAAGAGCCTTATTTCAAAGCCGAGGAAGGCGCCAAGACGGTGCCGAAGATTGATTCGAACAGCCTGCGCCAGAATCCACCGGCGACACCCGCGCCGTCGAAGTAACTTGAGTAGGACAGGCATTCCTGCCTGTCTTAACAGTGCTCTAAAGAGGAAGGCCGCTCACGTGAGCG
>JANLZV010000713.1:0-3450 GCA_031366425.1 Pyrinomonadaceae bacterium
GGCTCACCACTATTGAAAACAAGGCACCTAGCTTAATCCGATCATCAGGTTACAGCCGTTTGTAGGCTGATGCATTCAGAATTCACCTCGCGAAGCCAACGCATTCGTCCGAAAGGAGCGTTGCCATCCGGCGCTGATGGAGTCCCGTCATGAAGAAGCGAAGTAGTTCCTCGTCTCGTCAGTCGGCGTCGCTAACTGTACAAGGTTAAGACTATATTGGATTCGCTGGGCAGTGATAGGCTTGGCGTCATTGCGGCGAATTCCTGTTTCCTTGAAATTCTCCTTATGTGTGGAGGGCCTATGGGACAGCTCCAGTTTCTGCGATGCTTGCTTCTCATCGCGGTCGCAATTGGCTGTGCGTTTTCTCAAGGCACAGCAAGCCGTCCGCATACACTCCCCCGACAGAACCTTAATGACGTCATTGACTCGACAGTTTCAGCGGCGAAGCAGAATCCGCCAGTCAAGCGGTTTTGCCCGAAAGAACCCCTGCCACACACCGTTGAAATCAGGGAGGCCGATCCACAGATAAACAAGCAGCACCATGATCTCATGCGGCGGCTGCTGATCAAGTCGGTTGCCATTCCGAACACGACCATCCTACTCGGCCCGAACGTCGTCCTCGATTTCAGCGATGCGAGTGACGATGACATTCCGCTGGACTTCGGGCCTTGTGTCACGCTCACCAGTACAACCACTTTCAGGTCTGACACGAACGCGCCGCGCGCGCGCAGCGCAAGAACGGAGGGCCCCGATCGTGCCGCCGCACGGACGAGTGTGGGCACCACCGTTCTTGGCGAGCAACCGGCTCGAACACCACACTCGTTGGGGCCGTTGCTGAAATTTGGGCGGCACCGAAGTGATGAAGAAAAGGTTTTCCTATCGATCGCTTGCCCTGCGACCTTCCAGCCGAACGACAACGTTCGCATCTCTGGCTTCCGGCTGTACGGGCCTAGCTTCGGCCAGCAATCGGTTGACGATATCGGAATCCAGGTCGTGCGCTGCGTTAACATCGAGATCTCAAATATGGAGATTGCGGGTTGGGGCGGCCAGGGCATCCAAGTGGTGGACGATCCGGAGCAAGGACCGGGACAGGAGCCCCCGAACAATCGTCCAGGTGATCGAATCGGCCGTCCGGACCAGATCAGGATTTTCAACAACTACATCCACAACAACCAGCATCCCCGCAGTGCGTTCAACGGTCACACCGCGGGGTACGGCGTCGAGATCAACCACGGGGCGTGGGGGCAGGTCTATCAGAACGTGTTCGATTTCAATCGACATGCCATCTCCGCTGAGGGTGACACGGGCGGGTACGACGCGCTCCGAAACTTAGTGCTGAAGGGCGGCGGATTGCATTATGAGCTTCTTGGCATCTACACACACCAATTTGACATCCATGGCAGCGGCGAGAACGGTTTCGGCGGCCAGGCCGGCGTGCAGTTCTCATACTCCAACAACTCATTTCAGTATCTAGCCGATAACGCGATCAAGGTTCGCGGACGTCCTCACTTCCGGATCTACATCGACCACAATGTCTTCGCGCATGAAGGCCGTGATGATGCGATCGCTGTGAACGACACGAACGATCTCGATGTGATTGAGATTAGGCCGAACAATTCCTTCAACTTCGATTCGTACGGACGCTACGGCGTGTGCGACTTCGACGGAGACGGCGTCGATGACCTGTTTCTGGCAACAGGACAGACATGGTGGTTTTCGAGTTTCGGCGAATTTCAATGGACATATCTCAGCGATCGGACCGAACGCCTGAACCAGGTCCGGCTCGGTTACTTCGACAACGACAAGCGCTGCGACGTGCTGACAGAAAGCAACGGGCAATGGGTAATCGCGAGCGGAGGCACCGGGCCGTGGAGAAGCATCGGCGCATTCGGCGCGCCTTTGAGCGACGTGGCTTTCGGTCAGTTCGATCCGAACATCCGAGACCATCGAGCCGGGGTAACGCGGCGCACGACGCACGCCTTCTGGCGGACGCAGAACGGCCAATGGAAAGTGACGCCGCTATCGGCGCCCGCCTGGCATGATGTACAAAGCTCGTCTTTTCCGATGAGCAACCTCCGGTTCGGCGACTTCACGGGCGACGGCGTCACCGACGTGCTCGCGGTAGAGGGCGGACGATGGTCAATCTCGGAAAGCGCCAACGGTAGCTGGCAAAGACTCAATCAATACCTGGCTGACGACGTGAGTTCTCTTTTCATCGCGGATCTCAATAACAACAATATCGATGACCTCATTCGGCTGGAACGGACCGAACTTAGGTCCAATGGCATGATCACAGAAATCTTCACCTGGTGGGTATCCGACGACGGACGTTCGCGTTGGCGCAAGCTCAAGACTTACACGCTGACACATCCCCAGTTCGTCTCAGTCCCACCCACATTTGCTTATGCTGGGCGCTTCGGTGCGGCGCCGGGGGGAGGGGTCCTGCTTATCGATCACAATCGCGTCGGCCGGTTTTATAGCGAGGCAGAAATCGCAGCGCACGCCTCGCCGGATTGGAAAAGTCTGTTCCCGTATTGACACCTTGTTAAGTCGCTTTTGTTTCTGCTACCGATAGTCCGACAAGAGAGTGATCGTCTCCTGCATTGAACGTCTGCTTAGACATTGATGAATTGTATTGAGGGCATGGGTCGGCGCTGCAGATGGACTGCCGCACCAGATGGACTCAGAATTCAAAGTCAGCAATTACAATCAGAAGTCGCACATCGTGCACGAATACGACGTCAACTTTCCGGTTCAGAAGCCGCAAATGTAGTGGCAGTTGTTAGTGGAATCACAATTCCGGGAAGTATTGGACCGCCGGCATACCTGCGACGTGACCACCATGAGATGCCTGCTATGCTTCGATTCCCACCTGACGGAAACCACAATAGGGTTTAGAATCAAAACTGTCACAACTGAGTTTAGGTATCGCGACTTCCTGTCGCTCCCCCGCTATGACGATCAAGAGCTCGCTATTGATCACAGGCTCGCGCGACGTTGATCGCGAGGCAGCGCGTACGCTGTTCGAGCAACATCTATCCGCGTTCTTGTCACAAGGCAGAACGTGGGTGGTTGGCACTGCGCCCGGGATCGACCAGTGGGCGATTGAGTGGCTGATCGAGAATAGTGAAAGCTGCTGGGCGGTAGTTCCCTACACGCGGTTTAAGCAGCCGCAGTGGGTCCAGCCCTGGCTCGAACAAGTCGATCGAATCGTGGAGTTGCAACTGCCGAAGCGCAAAACTGCCGGCACGATTAGGAATCGTCACATGGTTGATCTGTGCGGAATGGTGTTTGGTTTTTGGACCGGTAAGGGGGGCGGAACCATCAAGACGCTAAAATACGCGCTGCGTCAGCGCCGGGAGGTGCACGCAATCCCGGTATTCGCGCAGGAGAAACAAAGATGACGAGAGTCGATTGGGCAGTTTCGTCATGAAATCGTGACTATCTTCG
>JANLZV010000038.1:0-1734 GCA_031366425.1 Pyrinomonadaceae bacterium
GATGGTCCCCTGGATCGAGCCGCGCGGAGAAATTGTGCAAGGCGTAGCCCTGACGTTGAAAGCGCCGATGCGCGTCTTCCAGGTCGTGCCGCCGCCCATGTACTCCTCGGTGAACCAGAAGGTGCAATCGTCGGTCGGATCAATAGTTAGATCGCTGTAGTCGCCCCAACGGCCGCTGGTGCTTGTTTGTGAACTGGTGCCGGCGATTAAGGTCTGTTCGCCCTGGGCCAGGCCGCTGCCTGGCGGGTCAGTGGCGAGATGAGCAGCGTAGCGGACCGACGGAAAAACCGTCAGACTCGATGCGCTAAAGCCGAGGGCAATATCGCCGAGATAGTTCTGCGCCGCGCTGCCCATCCAGCGATGTTCCGTGTCGGCTGGGGCCCAGGTAGTCTGTTCATCAATAACGTAAGCGGCTGCCGGCGTTGCTTTGCTCAACTGGTAAAGCCGCGCGCCCGCGCGAAACGTCGCCACGCTGCCCGAGGCGTTCACCGTGTGATTAAGAGTCAAGGTCTCCTTGCTACCCAGGTTGCGGTAGGCAAGTCGAAACATTAAGCGATCGCTAATCGCGTCGAGATAACTTGCCGCTGTGGCTGGGGCCGGCTGCGGAACAACGTTTCGCGAGTTCGCCGGAACTACGTTCGGATCAAAAGCCGCGACCGCTAAGGGACTGCCGGTCCGTTGTATGAAGGTCGAGCTGGCGGGAGTCGCGAAGTCCACGTGAAAATCGTAAATGATTAAACTATCTGTGTGAGTACCGCCCGACTCATTGGCATCGAAAAGCGCGAATGGAGCCGGCGCCGCGGCCGGCGGAAGAGTATAACCATCAAGGTCTGCCGGCAGCATGCCGCCGAACAAGCAGTCTGCAGGACAACCGTCATTCTTATTAAAATAGACGACATTCGCAGTCGCGTCGCCGACAAGCATCTTGTTGCGGTTGAAGGCATACACTCCGGCGCCGACAAAGTCAGTAGGGCTAAACTGGTTCGTGGTCATGTAGTAAGCGTCGGGCCAGACACCAACATGCGGATAATCCGGAAAGATGTTGGTGCCAGGAGCAAGGAACGAATAGAGATAATACGCCCCCGTTGGGTCGCCAGTTTTTGAAACCGCAAACAATTGGTAAAACGGACCGACGTTGGGATCGCCCGAAGGTATGCAGAATTGGCTGATAAGCCAGCGGTCCGCGAGTTGATCGTAATTGACTATCGGATCGCCATCGTTACTCGATCCGCAGGGCGCGCCGAGCGGTCCAAAGAGGGTGGCGAGTGTAGTGGCTGGTGTTAACGCCGTACCGGTTTTGTTCCAAACACGAAAAGATGAATTAACGCTCTGCACAAAATTATTGGGACCGACTTCGCCATTAGTGTCGGGCGGCAGGAATCCTTGTCCGGTATCGGTTGGGTTCAGGCCTTCGAAACTAACCGAAGGGACGGGCAACACGTTAGGAGCGTTACTATTGATGGCGCCTTCCCTGGTGAAAGGGTTGGCGGACGAAAGGGCCTGATCGGGAGTCTGTGGCGCGTTAGGATCGATCCGGCGAATGACCTCACGGTTCCTGTCGTTCTTCTCCGTTTCCTTGCCTTCCGCGGCATTCGCTTCCCCTCTTTCAAAGGGGCGGTCACCCAGCTTCCCGTTCCAGGGAGCTTTGGTCGAGACCATATCGCGAACGGGGACTGACTCAGCAAAACCCACTGCTGCCATGGAGACCGGGGTGCCAGCTTGCACTTCACCGGC
>JANLZV010000047.1:0-6162 GCA_031366425.1 Pyrinomonadaceae bacterium
CTCATCTCCCACAGCGCAGGATATTCGTTCCAACTATTTGCGATTACTCGCCCTGGTCCTTGTCTGCCTGGGTCTTGCTGTAGCCTTGCCGCGATTTACTTCGGCGACTCGACAGGATTCAGGCGAACCTTCTTTCAACAATAAGACACGGAAGCCGGATGCAGTGTCTGGCCAGATACTGGTGCGCTTTCGTAAGGGCGCGGCATTCGCGCGAACTGCGCAGATGCAAACGCTGGCAGTGGGCGATGGACACGTCATTAGTCTCCGCCTCGAAGACCTGGCAGCGAGTGAAATCATCGACGGACTCCGGCTCGCCCATGTCGACCCCAGCGAGACTGCTGCAGCAATCGAAATTCTTAGATCGCGTCCTGATGTGATCTATGCTGAGCCAAACTTCATTCGGCGGAAGACAGTGGCGCCGGCCGACCCTCGTTACACCGACCTCTGGGGACTAAAGAACACGGGACAGAGCTTCGGAACCCTCGGGGCTGACATCAAGGCCGAATCTGCATGGGATGTGACCATCGGCAGCCGCGACATCGTGGTCGCCGTCATCGACGAAGGCATCGACGTCAATCATCAAGATCTGCAATCAAACATCTGGCGCAACTCAGGCGAGACTGCCGGCAACGGCGTTGATGACGATGCCAACGGCCTCGTAGACGACGTCAATGGTTACGATTTCTTCCATAACGACGCGTCTGTTTACGATGGCCCAGGAACCAACCCAGATGGTTCAACCATAGATGCTCACGGCACCCACGTAGCCGGAACGATCGGCGCAACCGGAAACAATGGCATCGGCGTGGTCGGCGTCAACTGGCAGGTCAGCTTAATGTCATTGAAATTTCTCGGGCCCGAAGGCGGCGAGACCGCGGATCTTTTGGAAGCTTTGGCTTACGCCAAGATGATGCGCGATCGATGGGTCTCTTCCGGAGGAACTCAGGGCGCCAACATCCGCGTCACAAACAATTCTTACGGAGGCGGCGAATATTCCCAGGCGGAGGCCGACGCGATTGCGGCAATTGCCACTTCCGGAATTCTCTTCGTCGCGTCTGCCGGAAACGAATCACAGGACAACAACACGCTGCCCAGTTATCCCGCGAGTTACGATCTTCCGAACATCATTTCCGTAGCCGCCACTGATCGCCAGGACAGATTCGCCAGCTTCAGCAACAAAGGATCGCGTAGCGTTCACCTCGGAGCCCCCGGCGTTAGCATCCTGAGCACGACTCCGGGCAACACTTACAGTTTTTTCAACGGTACTTCGATGGCCTCTCCGCACGTTGCGGGCGCGGCGGCACTCGTGTTTGCCGCCCACTCGGATTTTAGTGTCAGGCGCGCGCGGGCGGCGCTCTTGTTCGGCGGCGAGCCGATTCAGGCGCTTGCACAAACCACGTTAACTGGGAATCGGCTGGACGCCGCCGGAGCGCTGCAGAACGCGCTCGACGCCGATACGACGTCGCCGGCAGCCATCGGCGATCTGCACATCACCGGACAGTTCGGCCGCAGCGTTAGTTTGGCATGGACCGCCACTGGTGACGACGGCGGCAACGGTCGCGCCTCGCTTTACGAGATCAGGTTCGTGGACCAGGCCACTGGGGCAAAATTTTCAATTGGTGGCCAAAGACCATCGGTCGCCGGGACGCAGGAGTTCGCTGAAGTCTACGTGCCTTATCGTCACGCCGCCGGCACTATCACGGTCGTCACCTCTGACAACGCCGGAAACAATGCGACGGCCAGCGTGCCGGTGACCGTCAACGTCAACGCAGCGGAGCCCTATACCGTTACCGAAGGACCAGCCGAAGCTCTTTCCACCGGAGGCGTTCCGCTCAACGCCAATTACGACGACTTCCTCGTTAACTACGGCACGTCTTTCAACTTTCCGTTTTTCGAGCGTTACGGTTCATCGATTTACGTTTCAACCAACGGCGCGATCTATTTTTTGCCGAGCTCTCCGGGTGTTTACGACGTGCTAAGTTCCTCTGGCCAGCTCCCTGCGTTTCAAATGGTCGCCGGTTTGTGGGACGACCTTGACCTCAGGAAATCGAGCAGGTCCGATGCCGACATTTATGTGGTCCAACCAGACAGCAATCGGATCATCTTTCGGTGGCAGGGCGTGCCTTGCAATGCGAGCGCAGCCGGCTCATGCCAGGGCGGCGCCCCCGTTAACTTCGAAATTGAACTGAGACGTGATGGCACCATCATCACCCGCTACGGCGACGGCAATACGCAGTTGCATCCCGTGGTTGGAATCGGGGCCGGCGAACCGGATGCGTATTTGATCTCTTCGCACACGTCCGAATTCGCCCCGAAAGATCTGACGAATGCGTCGACAGTGACCTACACGCTCAAGGCCCAGCCGGCGAAGGCCGACCTGGAAGTTAAGACCCAGGCCTTTCCAACTACGGTCGTGACTGGCGAGAACATTACCTACATTTCGACCGTTAAGAATCTTGGTCCTAACACCGCTTCCGGCGTCACCTTCTCTGACACGCTCGCGATCTCCACACAGTTTGTCTCTTGCGCTACAACTCAGGGAACGTGCCTCGCTGGTGGCGGCAGTTCGCGTCTGGCTACCGCCGCGCTTGGCCCAATCGCTTCTGGTAGTTCGGTCACGGTCACGATCGTGGCCAAGGCCCTGGCTTATCAAAACACTTATGACAATGTGGCCAGCGCTACTTCGCGCGCCTACGACTCGAATCAGTCGAATAACTTTGGTAACAGCACCATTCAGGGATATCTCGCCAACCCGAATCCGCTCAATCGCGTGACCGCGATCTCCACCGGCGGCGGTCATAGTCTCGCGATTGGCGCCGACGGTTACGTGCTCGCATGGGGCATGAACACCTTCGGCCAGCTCGGTGATGGGACGAATGATTCGCGCACGACACCCGTCTATGTGAAGAACCTCGATGGCATCAAAGCCATCGCTGCGGGTCAGGGATTTAGCGTAGCAGTTAAACCGAATGGAACTGTTTGGACGTGGGGCATCAACAGCGAAGCCCAACTGGGAGACGGCACACTCGTGGGTCGGACCGCGCCGGTAAACTTGCCGCAGCTTTCGGGGATCACCTCGGTTGCGTCCGTCTTCCACACCATGGCGCTAAAAACTGACGGGACCGTTTGGACGTTTGGTATGAACACCAACGGTCAACTTGGCGACAACACTACCAATCAACGCCTAACACCCGCGGTCGTTAACGGTCTCAGCAATGTTGTCGCAGTCGCCGCCGGTTATGGCCACTCAGTCGCGCTGCGAAACGATGGCACGGTCTACACCTGGGGTGACAATTCCCAGGGCCAACTCGGCGACGGTACGACGGCTCCACATTACACACCGGTGCAGGTGCCAAGTCTTTCTGGAGTTACGAAGATCGCTTCATGGGGTTATTTCACGGTCGCGCTGAAAAACGACGGCACAGTTTGGACCTGGGGCAGCAATAATTTGGGTCAACTCGGCGACGGGACGACGACTATGCGCAAGACGCCGGTCCAGGTCTCGGGCCTGTCGTCAGTCTCAGCGATTTCAGCCGGCGTCGCACACGTGCTCGCGCTTAGGAGTGACGGGCGCATCTGGGCTTGGGGTTCGAATTATTCGAACCAGCTCGGAGCAGGCCGCGATCTTTCCCCCTCATATTATTCGCCCGTTCCATTGCCCGTGATCATTCTTTCGGGTGCTACTTCGATCGCAGCCGGCAACGAAGGCAGCCTCGGCTTGTCGGCGAACGGCACCGTCTTCGGCTGGGGCGCGGCTGGGACTCGCGGCTTTCCTTATGAAATGAACGCTCCGGCAACGCGACCGCCGCTCGATCCAGTGGTATTCAACCCGGACGGCGGCAGCTTCAACGGTCCGCAGGCTGTCACGATCACATTGCCTTCAGCGGCGGTTCAAGTGACTCCGGTTTCAGTGTCGCTCGGCGGCGAACACAGTCTGGCCATGATGTCAGATGGTCGCGTGTTCGCGTGGGGAAGTAATGATCGCGGCCAGATCGGATTGCCGGTTTCCTCCGGAAATAATCTTTCAGCCATCCCGCTCGCGGTAAATGGAATCGATTCCGTCACCAAAGTGGCCGCTGGTTCCAACTTTTCGCTCGCGTTGAAAAGCAACGGCACCGTTTGGGCCTGGGGTTCAAACGATCAGGGCCAGGGGGGACCGGGCGGGGGCGCCAACGCGAACGTTCCCCGTCTGGTGACCGGCATCAATGGCGCAGTAGCGATCGCGGCGGGCACTCAACACAGCCTCGCCGTCCGCAGCGACGGCACAGTCTGGGCCTGGGGCGATAATCAATATGGTCAATTAGGCGATGGCAGCACTACCAGCCGCGCAACTCCGGTTCAGGTAACGGGGTTAACGAGTATCATCGCAGTCGCCGGCGGGTCGTATCACAGTCTCGCACTCCGAAACGACGGAACGCTGTGGGCTTGGGGCGATAATCGTCATGGCGAAATGGGTGATGGCACCATCTCGATCTCCCGTCCGCTGCCTGCCCAGGTGCCCGGCTTCACGAATGGAACTGCGGTCACTTGCGGAATCTTTCGCAATGGCGCGCTCCGCAGCGACGGTACGGTTTGGGGTTGGGGGCTGAACCAGTACGGTGAACTCGGCGACGGCACTACCGATTCCAAACGCACCCCGACGATGGCGATCGGCATCACCGGCGTTGTCTCCTTGCAGACGCGAAACTATACGACTGTCGTCCTTCGTAACGACGGCACCGTTTGGTCGTGGGGCTCTAACGACTACGCGCAACTCGGGACTGGCTATCCGCCTTTCTCGCGCGTATTGCCATCGCAAATTCCGGGACTCGCAAACATCAGCGCGGTCGCGCTCGGTGGGGCCCACGTGATCGCCATCGCACCAAACTCGAACTTGTGGGTTTGGGGCAAGAACTCGTTTGGTCAACTGGGTGACGGTGCGACGATTCAACGCAACGCGCCAGTCAACCAAAACTTCTTCAATCAGGGACCGGCTATTCACTACTCGACCAACGGTGTCGATCCAACGACTAATGATCCAGTTGTCGCTTCGGGCGGCACCGTGATGCTCAGTCGAAATACGATGTTGAAAGCTCGCGTCTTCCGCGAGGGCTTCGCGCCGAGCACGATCAAGAGCGCGCCTTTCCAGATCGATAGCAACCAGATCAACGACACGGCCTTCTTCGTCACACAGCACTACCGCGACTTTCTCAATCGCGAACCTGACGCGCCTGGTCTGCAATTCTGGACCAGTAACATCGATAGTTGCGGCGCTGACGCTGAGTGCCGCGAGCGGAAACGAATTGACACCTCCGCAGCTTACTTCCTTTCGATCGAGTTTCAGCAAACCGGGTACCTGGTCCATCGGTTCTATCGCGCCAGTTTCGGCCGGCGGCCGTTGTTCGCTGAATTTCTGGCCGACACGCAATCGATCGGCAATGGTGTCGTCGTTAACGCGCCCGGTTGGGAGTTGGTGCTCGAAAACAACATCCGCTCATTTGCGGATGCCTGGACTGCCCGCGTCGCTTTTAAATCGGCTTACGACGCGATGAGTAACACGCAATTCGTCGACGCGTTAATTGCCAACACGGGAGTGTCGTTCGCTCCGACGGATCGCCAGGCATTTATTGACGTGCTCGAGTCTCAATCGCAGTCGCGCGCCCAGGTCGTGCGGCACATCGCCGAAAACCAGGCGTTCTACAACGCGGAATACAACCCGGCGTTTGTCGAGATGCAATACTTCGGCTACTTGCGCCGCAATCCGCAGGACGCTCCTGACAATAATCTCGACGGCTTTAACTTCTGGCTGAACAAGTTGAACGGGTTTGGCGGAGACTTCCGGCGCGCAGAAATGGTGAAGGCCTTCCTCGTCTCGGGCGAGTATCGCCAGCGCTTCGCCACGCCTTAGTCATCCGACGCGCACCGCGATCCGGCATTTTTGGAGAGTTGCGAAATTTTCAGGCTCCGTCCCCGCGTTATCATATAAACCTGCATTGAAATGTAAAAAGGGCCGGTCATGTGACCGGCCCTTTCGTTTTGAAGTTCTGTCTGGTTGAAGCGAGGAGCGCCGATGCTTAACGCATACTCGCAGTGGCGTCGCCTTCGGTTGAGTCCATCAACATGATCCCGTCCATCAGCATGATGCCATCCATGAGCATGATGCCATCCATCAGCATGATGCCG
>JANLZV010000062.1:0-8786 GCA_031366425.1 Pyrinomonadaceae bacterium
TCATCGCGGTAGTCGCCGCCGACGTTGGCCCACCATGGCTGGCAACCAGCAGCGGTGGATGCTCGCCGGGTGATGACTCGAAGTCGCGATTCTTCGGCGCATAAAAAAATCCGTGCGCGCTTGCCCCGCGTGCGGTGGGAAACTCCACTGCCTGCGGAGCGGAAAGATATCCCTCATCAATCTCAAGATTGCTGGAACGTCGTAAGGGTTTAGCTTCCCACGTCTCAAGATCCAGCCGGACAATCGCAGCCGGTTCGGTGGCAGACGCGGCTCGCAACACTATCTGCGGGCTTTGCGTCCCAGGACTCGCACGCACGTAACGAATATCGGTGAACGGAACATCCAGTCGCTCAAGCTTCTGTGTATATGTGTCAAGGGTCGCCAGACGCGAAATACCCTTCTCAAGGTAGCTACAAATGATCTGATCGGCCGACGCGAAGGCATAGGTCGACATTCCAAAGCCCCATTGGGGCACGCCAAACTCGGCCGCCATCTCACAGACGGGTTCGACCGCTCCATGCCTATTCACGCGGTACAGATTCCACCAGCCGCTGCGGTCAGACACAAAGTAGAGCGTGCCATCCGGTGACCACTCCGGCTGAAAGATAGACTCGTGTGGGCCGCCGGCAATCCGCGTTATGTTCTCTAGCGTCTGATCCGAGCCAAACGAGGCCGTCCAAAGCTCCGTGCCGTCCCAGGGCATGTTTGGATGGTTCCACGAGAGCCACGCCAACTGAGCGCCGTCTGCGCTGAGTCGCGGCGATGAAAGGAAGTCGTAGCCTGAAACGAGCACCTCCCCGCAGTTGTCGTTTCCTCCCTGGTTCAGACTCACCAACGTGTTTACTGCTTCACGGCCAGGCACGGAGTGATCTTCTCGGACGCAGATCAGCCGGCTACGCACCCCATCGATGATCATGTCGGCGTAACGCATCTCTGCTGCGGGAGTGATTGCTCGTGGTTCCTCGGCTCCACTCTGTTTATAAAGCCGCTGGTCGGAAAAATTTGTGAAGTAGACAGTTCCATCCGCGACGGCGTAATCGCCACCTCCATACTCATGAACGCGTGTGCGCGCATTGAGAGGAACTGGATTTACGTCGCTAATCGTCCCGTTAGCATCGCGCTTCACGATCACGTTGCGACCACCTTCGGTCGGGCGCATCTCAACCCAATAGAAATCGGAGCCATCTATTAGCGGCTGCGAAAGCCCGATTGAACCCGCGACAATAAGATCGGACGTAATGGGAGACTTCCATGACCCGAAAGGCGCAATCTTCGTATGAATCATTCGATTACCTCATTAACGTTTTGAGGACGGATTTGTTACGCCGTTGTGAAGGCTTTGCAAGGACTTTGCAACCAAACCTCGAAAACATCGGCCTAGTATGACCCATCGTTAATTCTCCTTGGGGAGAGCGTGAAATAAGGCAAAGGGCGCCGGTCTTGGGGGAGGTCGGCGCCCGAAGTCTTTTCAGTGGACCAGATCCTCAAGAACCACTACTTCCTCACGTCTACGCGCTTAATTGGTGCAGGTTCCTTTCGCACAAAAATTTCAGTTTTCAAGGATGTGGTCGCGCTTTCGATCGTAGCGGTGTATTTGCCCGGTGCCACCCAATCGAGCGCTTCTCGCTCCGAAAGTGTTTCCACACCCGCGCGTTTCGCACCCTCATCCGAAGTTTTGTCACCCCGTTTTAAATCCCACACGATTCGATGCAGGCCAGCGAGTCCGGGGCCTTTCAGCGACCGCACCAGCCGCCCCTTCTCGTCTTTAATGTTGAGGGTCACGTCCTGACCCGCCGATTGGCGTAGATAGTAGGTAATGATTGTGCCAAAAGGCGGATTCTCCGCGCGGAAAAACATGTCGCCATTCAGTTCCTCGATGGTAGCGCCATACGTGTAACGAGTTTTGAAGAGCGTACCCGGCTTAACCTCGAATAACACCGCCTGCTGGTCCAAAGTTCCGGCGCGCATCTGCTCAAACGGGGCGATGTCAGTAATCCAGATTGCGCGGCCAAACGTGCCGACCACCAAATCGTGGTCTCTCGGTTGAATGGCCATTGCTCGCACCGCCACCGTCGGCAAATTATTTTTTAACTGCGTCCAGTGCCGTCCGCGATCAATTGTCAGAAAGACTCCAAACTCCGTACCGGCAAATAGCAAATTTGGGTTGACCGGATCCTCCCGGATGACATAGCTCGATCCGCCATCGGGCAGATCGCCGTTGATACTCGTCCAGGTTTGGCCGTAATCGTTGGTAGCGTAAAGATAGGGATGATGGTCTTCACGCGTGTGGGCATCGTACGCAACAAACGCAGTCGCCTTATCGAAACGCGATGCTTCAATCTCACCCACCACCGCATAAGTCGGGGCGCCGGAGGGGAAGTTTGAGGTGACGTTGGTCCACGAGTTGCCGCCGTTGCGAGTGACGTTGATTGGACCATCGTCCGCCCCTGTCCAGATTACTTTCGCGTCAAGCGGCGATTCGGCGATCGAAAAGAGCGCACCGTAACTGTGATAGCCGGTGTAGTCCTTTTTGTTTCCTTTAAGCTCCCGGTCCTGTTGCGCAGTGAGATCGGGGCTCACTACCTCCCACTTTTCTCCGCGTTTGGTAAATTTGAAAAGGTAGTTACTTCCTAAATAGAGCGTCTCCGAATCATGCTGCGAGATGATCATCGGCGGCGTCCAGTCGTAGCGGAAAGGATGCAGGCCGCGCTTTTTTGCTTCGTCAGGATTCGGCAGCAACTCCTTGCGGTCCCAGGTGCGGAGGTCGAGTCGAGAGAAGTTGCCAAACTCCTGCACCATGTAAATAAGATTCGGATCATCAGGGTCGGTATGAATCGACATTCCGTCGCCATTGAAACGCAACTTGATCCAATCGTGATTCGTGATTCCCTCGTTATCGTATGTTTGACTAGGCCCAACCCAATGACCGGTATCCTGCATGCCGCCATAGACGTAGTAAGGATCCTGATTATCTACCGCTACTTCATAAAACTGACCGATCGGTAAAACGGTCTGCTGCCAGGTGAGTCCGCGGTTGTAAGAGATGTTGACTCCGCCGTCTCCGCCAAGGATTAAATGCTCTGGATCCTTCGGATCGATCCAAAGACTGTGTTCGTCGTTATGCACGTGTCTGATGTTTGACTTCACGAGCGTCTTGCCGCCGTCTGTGGAAACCATCAGGTCGAAGACTGGCATCCAGATCCGGTTGTCGTCGCCCGGATCTACATTGATGCGGTTGTAGTAGTAGCTGGTCATAGTTGAGTTCATCCGCTGCCAGCTCTTGCCGGCATCGACGGAGCGAAAGATGCCGCCAGTATCGATCGTTCGCTTGCCGCCCGCGGCTGGTTCACCCGTCAGGATCGCGGCGTAGACGATCTTGGGATTGTTTCGCGCTACTGCAATCGTAATCTTACTCTTGTCCTCTGCCGGCAATCCGCCAGCGAGTTTGGTCCATTTTTTTCCGCCGTCAACTGTCTTGTATAGACCGCTTGCCGGCCCCGATTCAGCCATATCTCCGCCACCGAACCGGAATCGTTGCCAGGCGGCGGCGTACATCACATCCGGATTCTTCGGATCAACCTGGAGATCGATGAATCCGGTTGTGTCGTTAATAAAGAGAATTTTGGCCCACGTTTTCCCGCCGTCTGTCGTCTGAAAAATTCCGCGCTCATCGTTACGTCCCCACTCGTATCCCATCGCCGCCACGTAAACTATGTTTGGTTTCGTTGGATGAATCACGATGGCACTAATCTGCCGGCTATCGGCGAGTCCCATATGCATCCACGTCTTGCCGCCATCGTTTGATTTGTAGACTCCGTCGCCCCAGGAATTCGCCCTTGTGTTCGCCGGCTCACCGGTGCCCAGCCACACCAGATTCGAGTTTGACTTGGCAATTGCAACTGCGCCGGTAGACGCGGAAGTTTGATTATCAAAAATCGGCACGAGGGTCGTGCCGTTATCCGTGCTTTTCCAAAGTCCGCCTCCGGCAGTGCAAACATAAAAAGTCTTCGGATTGTTTTCGTCTCCTACAACTTGCCAAACGCGCCCTGCCGGACTGGATGGACCAACCAATCGCCATTTGAATTCCGAGAGCAACCCTGGGGTCAACTGAGTCTGAGCCGCCGCCGGGGCGCACGCGATCAGGACGAAAACCAAACTTCGAAGAAGATAGGCGGCGTTAAAACCGCGCCATGAGCTGATTCGAGCCATTCGATCCATTGGGTTCCTCACTGTTTGGAATAGAATTGTTGGAGAGCTGGATTCTTAACTTATTGGCAGGTTCAGTCAACCGAAAGCTGCCGGGTGCCACGAATCTCATGGCCAACTCTTGAACATTTCCATTTGACGTTGACCTCCTAGGCGAAACGAGATAACAATTCGCACCACTGGGTAGTTCAAGCTCGCTGGATGGAGATGATGATGGCCTACAACCTCTTCCGACTCGTGGTGCAAGTCTCAGATCTTGATAAGGCTGCGGAGTTTTATAGTCAACTGTTGGGTGATCCAGGCCGTCGAATTCCGCGCGCCTCGCGCCACTACATCGACTGTGGGCCAGTGATCCTGGCGCTCGTAGACGTCACTGCCGGCGGCGAAGAGCCCAAGCCGCTTCCTGATTACATTTATTTCGCGGTGGGTGATCTTGAACAAATTCACGCGCGCGCCACGGCTCTGGGCTGCCTGTCTACCGATGATGTGCATGGCTCCAGCGCCGGCCAAATGGCGGTTAGGCCGTGGGGTGAACGTTCTTTTTACGTCGCGGATCCCTGGGGAAACGGGCTCTGCTTTGTCGACAACCAAACACTTTTCACCGGGAAGTAAGCGGCGATAATTTTCCGCCTCGGGGACTCACTTGCTCGCATCGACTCAAACACCGCGAATGCGAATCGCCTGGTTAGCCAGACAAGCTCTGGTCGTAGCAATTCTTCTGCTTCCTGGAATCGCGGCTTACGCGTCGCCGTGTGCGCGATTGAAAGCGCAACCAGATCCATGGGTGACGCTGAAAGTTAACTTGCTGGTGAGGGCCGCAAGCGGCGCTTACGAAAATGACAATGCTCTTCCCGCGTATGAACGGGTTCTTGATCGCATCACCGATACAATTCGCCGCTGCAACCTGGCCGACGACCAAAACTTCACCAGTCGTTATCGCGCCTTTGTAGATTTTGTCGAAACGGCGGCTCTGGATCGGAATTCTGATCACGAGTTAGGGTTTATCGTTTCGGACAAACAATATTTCACCGAGACTCGCAGCTTTACGCAAATTCCTGAGTTCCTGCTTGACCAGAATTTTCTCCGGGCAGTCAGCCGTTACGAGACGCTTGACCGAGCCAAGTCCTATCTGCAGAAACTCAACTCCACTCGCAGCCCATCAGATCAACTAATTTTTTTCAGCTACCGGTCGCGACACCTTGGCACGCCCGATAACGACAATAGTTTTGGACGGCTGCTAATAGTCGTACCCAGCAACGCGGCTGGCGCACCGGACAAGTGGGTGCAATTCGGTGTCCCCGATCGCGGAATGCGCGCACGCATACGCAACGTATCGGTCGTTTCGGCGGTGTCAGGACCAGGCGGAACCTTCAACGCTTACTTCAAGGATTTTTACCGCACCTATCGTCGCGATGGCTCGATCAGTATCGAAGGGCGTTGGGAACTCGGCGAAGGAGACGACAACTGCGCTTCGTGCCACAAGAGCGGCATCCTGCCAATTTTTCCAGTCCGTGGGACTGTGATCCCCTCCGAGCAGGAAGCTCTTTTGCGCGTTAACGAACGCTTCCGAAACTATGGTTCTCCGCGTTTTGGCGGTTATCTTGATCCGGAAAAACTTGGACCAGGGCTGGGAGCGAAGAGCTCGGCAGATCGACACCGGCGCTTCGGGGCGGCGTTCGGCGAGTCGTCAGCGGCGAACGCAATGGTCTGCTCTTCGTGTCATCGAACCGAAGGGCTGGGAGCGATCAACTGGCCCATGGACAAAATTCTGATCAGTTCATACGTCAAGGGCGGTCAGATGCCGTACGGTTTGAAACTCACCTTAGCCGACCGGCGCGAGTTGTACGCTAAACTCGTACAGGAATACTTCGCGACTGACCGCGATAAACCAGGCATCATGAAATCGTGGCTAATGGGCCTCGGTGAATAGCAGGCTTACCTAATGGTTTCGCCTGCCTAAACTGCTTTCAAAAACCAAAGGCAATTGATGACGAAGAACCGGATGGAAGCGTTTAGTGATGGCGTGATCGCAATCATCATTACGATCATGGTGCTGGAATTGCGCGTGCCGCATGAGATTAATTTAGGCGCCCTTCGTCCTTTGATTCCCGTAGTCCTCAGTTACTTGCTGAGTTTCATCTTTCTGGGAATTTATTGGAGCAACCATCATCACATGCTCCACGCAGTCACCCGCGTCAGCGGCGGCGTGTTATGGGCCAACCTTCATCTTCTCTTTTGGTTATCGCTGGTTCCCTTCGCCACTGCCTGGATGGGCGAAAACCATTTTGCGCCAGTGCCTGTTGCGCTCTACGGGACCGTGTTGCTGTTTGCCTCCGTGGCTTACTCCATCCTGTCGCGCGCGTTGATTTCATTGCACGGCGGAGATTCACTGCTCGCAACTGCCGTGGGACGAGACTTCAAGGGTCAGATTTCCACCTTGCTTTATCTCGTGGCAGTGCCGCTCGCTTTCGTCAGATGGTGGCTGGCGTGCGCGTTGTATGTCACAGTGGCAGTCATCTGGCTGGTTCCGGATCGCCGGATTGAAAAAACTCTTAGGACATGACTTAACGCCTCGGTTTGGGTTGTGTCCGCCAGACGTGAAAACGTATATTGTTCCCACCTCGCAACGCACTAGATTCTCGCTCAGATGCAAATTTCTTATGCATGGAGAAGCACATGAAAAACCTCAGGAAGATCCTTGAATCTCAATTGGAAGACTATGCGTCGCGAATCAATAGTCTCTATTCATTCATCACTGAGCTCAATAGCACCGCTGGTCGACTCGGCACCGACCGCGAACAGTTTGAGCAAGACTTGATCGAAGCTGAACACAACGTAGAGTATTATCAGTCTCAGATTGCCCGAATTAAGAAGGAGCTGGCAGCATCGGACAGTACAGCCACAGCCCTGACTTCCAAGCCTGCGATGATCACTAAGCCGGGAATAATCGCGCTGGCGCTGTCGCCAATTAGTTTTTTTGCGGGCGCGTTGCTCGGCTCGCGGCTGAAATCTCGCCGTGATAATCCCGACAAGCGTTAAGCGTATTGAGTAGTACGTCTGTCGAAGGAGTTATGTATGAACGAGGATGTAGAGGCTAAACCCGTGGACCGTGCGAGGGAGCCGTCGTCACTGATGCGGCGTATCGGTATCTATGCGATCGTTTTGTTCGTCGTGTTTCTGCTTGGCTTCATTCCGATGTGGCTGAAAGCTCGCGCGGCTACAAGCGAACTCGCGACGGTGAGTCAGCGACTGACTTTGGCCGAAACCAAGGGTAACCTCGCCTCCGCCTTCATCGATGCGCGCCGCGGCGACTACGAGCCTGCGCGCCTGGCTGCGAGCCAGTTTTTCACTTCACTGCGCACCGAGGCAGACAAGGGCGAAGATTCAGCGCTCAACGCGGCGCAGCGCGCGGCTGTGCAACCGCTGTTTGCTCAGCGCGACGAAATAATTACGCTGCTGGCGCGCAGCGATCCAGCCGCCGCCGATCGTTTATCAGATCTGTTTGCCGCATTCCGCAAAGCAATGGGTAGCTGAGGCGTACGGTTCGCAATGACCTTAACTCCTGACCCGCGCGACCTATTCGGCGGCATCGATATTTACCTGTTTGACCAACTGCTCAAAGGCCGCCTCGATTCGACCGAGCCGTTGCTCGATGCGGGTTGTGGCGCAGGCCGCAATCTCACTTACTTTCTCAGAAATGGTTACCAAGTTTATGGAGTCGATCAATCAAGCGACTCGATTGCCCAGGTGCGCTTGCTCGCGGCCAGACTCGCGCTCCACCTTCCGGCAGAAAACTTTCGCGTCGAAGCGGTTGAACAGATGTCATTTCCCGATAATAGTTTTGGGATTGTGATCAGTAGCGCCGTGCTCCACTTTGCTCGAGACGAAAGCCATTGGCAGAAAATGGTACGGGAGATGTGGCGCGTACTGAGGCCCGGCGGAATATTCTTCGCCCGCCTCGCTTCAACCGTTGGCCTTGAATCGCAGTTGCAGCCGATTCAGAACCGGCGATTTCATTTGCCGGACGGCAGCGATCGTTTTCTAGTCGATGAAGAGATGCTGACGCAAACCTCCATCGATCTTAACGGAGAGTTGGTCGAACCATTCAAGACGGTGCTGGTCCATCATCAACGATCGATGTCGAATTGGTGCCTGCGTAAACTTTAGCGAAGCGACGTTTGCATGAAGGCGAAACGTTTTCCAGCGAAAATAGTCTCCGCGATCCGGACGGACAAGATTCTGGGAATTCGTGCGGGAACCGAGGAGCATCGCGTTATTGGCATTTGGGCGGTGGTAGTCGAAGGTCGCGTTTTTGTTCGTTCGTGGAGCCTTAAGCCACGCAGCTGGTATCACACATTTCTTGAAGAGCCAGTCGGCCTGATCCAGGTTGGCAAACGCAAGCTGCGGATTCGCGCGGTCCAGACGCGAAGCGAACGTTTGAAGGATGCGGTCAGCCAGGCCTACCGGGAAAAATACAACACACCGGGATCGACTAAATATGTTCAGGACATGGCCCGCGTTAGATCGAGAAATACAACCACTGAGCTGGTGCCGCTGGATTGATCCTGAGCGCTCGACAC
>JANLZV010000420.1:0-11247 GCA_031366425.1 Pyrinomonadaceae bacterium
TTTCGCCAGACGTTCCTGGAGTTTCTCGCGGTCGTAGTCCGAAGAAGTTTCTTCGATTTGGGCGCGCAGAGTTTTGACTCGTCCTTCGATGTCACTCTGTTTGCCGTTACCTTCGACGATCGTGGTGTTGTCTTTGTCAATCGTGATCTTCTTCGCGCGACCAAGATCTTCGAGCTTGACGTTTTCAAGCTTGATGCCGAGGTCTTCGCTGATGACTTTGCCACCAGTCAGAATCGCGATGTCTTCAAGCATTGCCTTGCGACGATCGCCAAAACCCGGAGCCTTCACCGCAGCGATGTTGAGCGTGCCGCGAAGTTTGTTGACGACCAGCGTAGCAAGAGCTTCGCCTTCGACGTCTTCTGCAATGATCAGCATCGGTTTGCCGAGCTTGGCCACCTGCTCGAGCAATGGCAGCAGGTCCTTCATCGAACTGATTTTCTTTTCGTGAATCAGGATCAATGGATTCTCGAGGGCCGCTTCCATGCGCTCGGGATCAGTCACGAAGTAGGGGCTGAGGTATCCGCGATCAAACTGCATACCCTCGACCACTTCGAGCGACGTTTCCATCGTCTTCGACTCTTCAACCGTGATGACGCCGTCTTTGCCGACTTTGTTCATGGCTTCGGCAATGATATTGCCGATAGTTGAATCGCCATTGGCTGAGACGGTGCCGACCTGGGCAATCATGTCGCCCTTGACTGGCTTTGCAAGGCGCTTGATCTCTTCAGTCGCGCGTTCGACAGCTTTGTCGATGCCGCGTTTGAGGGCCATCGGATTCGCACCCGCGGCAACAGTCTTCACGCCTTCGCGGAAAATTGCCTGGGCCAAAACCGTGGCGGTCGTGGTGCCGTCACCGGCCACGTCTGAAGTCTTTGACGCAACTTCGCGGACCATCTGCGCGCCCATGTTCTCAAGTGAATCTTTGAGTTCGATTTCCTTGGCAACGGTAACGCCGTCCTTGGTAATCGTTGGTGAGCCAAACTTTTTATCGATAACTACGTTGCGGCCCTTGGGGCCGAGGGTGATCTTCACCGCGTCGGCGAGTTGGTTGATGCCGCGTAAAATTGCCGCGCGGGACTCCTCGCCATGAACTACTTGCTTTGCCATTTCTATATTCTCCTACTGAAATGTGAACTTGATTAAGAGCTAACGAGGTGGCTGAGTCTGAGGTCGACTACTTGCCGCCTTTCTTCGTTCCGGTGGCTGCACCCGCGCGGGCGATGATTCCAAGAATCTCGTCCTCACGCATGATCAGCAGCTCTTCGCCGTCGATCTTGATTTCAGAACCACTGTACTTGCCAAACAGAACGCGGTCGCCGGTTTTCACGTCGAGCGGCTGTCGGGTGCCATCTTCCTTGTATTTGCCTTCGCCGGCGGCAACTACTTCGCCTTCCTGGGGTTTTTCTTTTGCTGAGTCAGGGATGATGATTCCGCCCCGGACCTGTTCGCCTTCTTCAATTCGCCGCAAAATCACGCGGTCATGCAGAGGTGTGATGTTTGTCGCCATTCTCTTGAGTCTCCTTAGTATTTTGTCCTTAGAATTACGGGGTGCCTGCCATTTGAACTTACTGTCGAAGTCGAGGGTTAGCACTCTGTTTGAATGAGTGCTAAGGATAGCGGCGCGGAGAATTGTTTGTCAACTTGAAGGCCTGAATATCGGTTGGATGGTAAGCAGCCAGCAGGGAGGTTAACGCGTATTGCCGGCAGCGCGGGTGAGCATCTTTGCAGGTCTTTCACTCTTTTCGTATTCGGCGACGCGTTTGGAAAGCGTGTTGCGATGAATTCCCAAGGTCTTCGCAGTATTTTGGAAATGCTGCTTATTGCGCGCGAGGGCTCGCTTGATGTAAAGCTTCTCAAATTCGCCGAGGGCTTCCCCGAGGAGTATGCGGCCGTCCAACATCTCTTCAATTAGATTTTCAAGTCGTGCGCGCATGTGTGTGAGACGGGGATCGGAAGACGCCTTCGGGTCTATAAACTCGTGCCGGTTAACAGGCGATAGGCTTCGATATAACGCTCGGTAGTCGCTGAACCAACTTCAACCGGCAGTGGCGGAGCAGGGGGCTGCTTGTTCCACTCAAGCGTTTCCAAATAATCGCGAACGAACTGTTTATCAAACGACGGCTGCGATTTTCCGGCCTCGTAACTTTCCGCCGGCCAGAATCGAGATGAATCCGGCGTCAAGGCTTCGTCAACCAGAATTATTTGACCATCGCGGTCACGCCCAAACTCAAACTTCGTATCGGCGATGATAATGCCGCGACTGCGAGCGTAATTGCGTGCCTCGTTGTAGAGTCGGAGTGAGGTTTCGCGCAGGTAGTCGGCAGT
Organism: Pyrinomonadaceae bacterium; assembly: GCA_031366425.1. Classification (GTDB taxonomy): domain Bacteria; phylum Acidobacteriota; class Blastocatellia; order Pyrinomonadales; family Pyrinomonadaceae; genus PSRF01. Next base: position 2,326 of record JANLZV010000420.1, read on the forward strand.
TTCCTCTCCAACGATTTCGCGTACCTGAGCCTCGGTGATGTTTTCGTCATGACCTTCGTCGGCTTTGGTCGATGGAGTGAAGATCGCAGCGGGTAGTTCAGCAGACTCCAAAAGGTTCTCAGGCAGTTTGTGACCACAGACTTCACCCGATCGCTTGTAGTCTTTCCAACCCGAACCCACCAGATAGCCGCGCACAACACATTCAACTGGAAATACTTCGGCGCGCCGGACGAGCATCGAACGTCCTTCGAGACCTTTGCCCCGGGGAACACTTTTCGGCATTTCTCCCACATCGGTGGTGACCAGGTGGTTGGGCACGACGTCGCCGAGTTTGCCGAACCAGAATTCGGAGAGCGCAGTCAATACTTCGCCCTTCCGGGCAATTGCGGTTGGCAGGATGCAGTCAAACGCAGAGATCCGATCCGTTGCGACAATCAGGAAATGGGCCTCATCAACGGCATAAACGTCGCGGACTTTGCCACGCTTTACCAATTCAAGCTCAGAAATAGATGATTGCAGGAGCGCTGTTGCGGCGTTCGTCATGGTTGGCTGATTAGATTGCAAACTGGGAACTGTTTTGGGATAACGTCGGCGATTTTGCTCGCGAGAAAATGCTTTGTCAACACGCGCACCGTTTTAAGTTCAACTAAAACCCCGGTTGATTCCAAGTGATTGATTTCGATATGCCTGTTAGCGAGATCTAACGTTAACTAGTTCGTCAACCTCGCGAAAGTGCTGAAAGTGGACTAAAGACTGGATGTATGGCATTTTTACACAGGATTTTAGGCGTTCGCTGACCAAATAACTTTGCGCTTGAGTTTAAAAAGCTTGTCCTGTAATATTCGTTTGCCCGATTGGTGCTGCCCCAAAGCACCTTAACCTCCAAATCTCCTGCTTGTCAGTTCAACTAGAGTCATCTAAATGACAACATCAGCAGCTGACAGACAGAAATCATCCAAGGACCTTAATCAGGCGACCGAACCCAGCGAACGCAAAACGTCGCTGCTTGTCGTTGAAGACGACGAGAATATTTCGAGCGCCATTAGCGAGTATTTTTCGCGTGCGGGTTACAACGTGACTACCGTGCAAGATGGCTTAATGGGCGTGAAGGCAGCGTTGGAGGATCCTCCGGACGCTGTAGTTCTAGATCTTATGTTGCCCAAAATGGACGGTCTCGCGGTTTGTAAAGAGCTTAGGGCGAAGGTGAATTACATGCCGATCCTTATGCTTACCGCTAAGGACGACGTGGTTGATAAGGTGCTGGGCCTTGAGATGGGCGCGGACGACTACATCACGAAGCCGTTTAGTTTGCGGGAGTTAGAAGCTCGAATTAAGTCGGTGTTGCGTCGCAGTCGGACTCCTTTAAGCGCTGATGGCGCTGGGGATGAAGCCCCGATCGTTTTTGGGAAACTGCGAATCGACCCGGCCAGACGCGAAGTGACGATTGGAGAGCGGCAAGTCGATCTAACTCCCAAAGAGTTTGATTTGCTCCGACTCTTCGCTACGAACCCAGGCAGGGTTTTTCCTCGCAAATACCTGCTGGAAAAGATCTGGGACTACTCTTACGAGGGCTACGACAGAACGATTGATTCACACATCAACCGTTTGCGGGCCAAGATCGAAGAAGACCCGGAAAGTCCTCAAATGGTTCTTACCGTTTGGGGCATTGGCTACAAATTCAGCGACGAACAATAACAAGTTCGTCGTCTCGCCCACGTAGGCAGTTTTCTAATAGCCAGATTCAGCCTTCAAAACTGACGGACTGATTTGGTTCCTTCCCAGCCGGCCAGGTCAACAGCCCCATTCCCGGCCTCAAAAAAGATGAACAATCTCTTAAATACAAGTGGACACGATCGTCGCCGCTACCTCCACCCTATTCGGACGTGGCTTGCGGAGATCAAACTTGTCGCAGGCTCAACTCTCTTTTTGGCGTTTGTTGTTCCCTTTCTGGCGCAAGCCCAAAATCCCACGGTGAAAGTAACCACTCTCGGAACGCACATCGCTGCAGGTGAAACCACCGTCTCAATCGCGGCGGATGGCCCATTAAACCGGGCCCAGACCTGGCAAGACGGCGAAGGCTATCATGTAGTTATCCCAAACACCGTGGCCGCTGATTCGATCAAGACCACCCGTGGTTTGAAGGTTCGACGAATCGGAAGTTCGTTGGAAATACTCGTGCAGACCAAACCTGGCGCGCGCGTGAACGCCTTTTCCTCAGACAGCAAACTTAACGTGGTCATCTCGGGGAAACTAGATTCGAATCCGCGCGATTACGATGCGCCGGCGAACAGCGCTTCCGAAGGTGCACGTATTTACACTGATCGCACCTACACAAATCCGATGTCAGATAGTCGTCCGTACAAGGCGTTGACGGCCGAGGATGCATTGGTCAAGTCGCGACTGAGTGGCGAGACTGCGCAAAACTCGACAAACTGGAATCCGCAGATGGGACCGCTCCCCAGCGCTCCTGCTCAAACCACCGCCGCCGCTTCGACAGTTATTACCCCTACATCGCCGCCGTCCGATATCGAGATTCAACCTGAAGATGATGGTTGGATGGCCTCAGTCTTTTCGGGATCGAGTGTCCTGGTCGTTATGAGCCTGGGACTTTTCGGGCTTTTAGTTTCCCGTCGCCTCCGTTCGCGTCAGGTTCTCGCTGAGTCGGCCGAATTGGTGCAAACCGGAAACGAAGAAGAGGAGGTTTTTGAAACGTCGATCGTGCAAAACGTTGGCAATGAGTCGGCCGACGCTGGCGCAAAAGACGGAAGGTCTGACGCCAAGAAAGAGTCAAATGGATCGACTAGTTTAGTCCGTCACCCAGGTGCGCGCGTTCAGATCGCGGGGCCCACGTCTTTGTTCGGTGCGTATCGAATTGATCAGGAAGTCGGGAAATTAGTTTATGGACAGGCCCATCGTTTGGATGTGCTTTCATCGCGAGCCATTGATGACCGTCGCGCGATCGAAGCGTCACTCATCAAGAGCGTCAACTCTCCGGATCTTGATGAAAGTGGACGCCGCAAGGCGCGTGAAGCATTAGAGGAATATGGTTTTGTGGCGCGACAGTGCGCTGCATTGTTGCTTGCGTCAGACGCTTTCGAGCGCACCTCCGCAGCGCGGTCACTCGGTGAAATCAAGTCGCCCGCGGCTTTGCCGTTTCTGCTGGAAAGTCTCTACGACGCCGAACCCATCGTGCGCAATCAAGCGGTGATGAGCATTGGTGAGTTGAAACTGCCGGCCGCCATCGGGGCCTTGTTGGACATTGCGCGGACGCATCCCGACGTGCCCAGCTCATTACTGAGTAAAACTCTGAGCGCGTGTTCGGTTGAAGGTTTGGATTTCTTCGACGCCGTGATGCCTGAACCAGCACTACTTGGCGGCGACGCCACCGGTATAGTCGAGCAAATAACTCATCTCGAACCCACCCATTCGGTTGAGGACTTGGAGAAGTCTCTAGACGACGAGGTGCTGTCGCAAGCGTTGGTGCTTATTCAAAGTAGCGATGTTCAGGAACGGGCTGAGGGTTTGAAACTGCTGCCGCAGTTTCGAGTTCAAACCTCGGTGGCAGCCATGGCCCAGGTGGCAATGAATGACTCTGAGCCCAACTTGCGTTCACTTGCAATCTCAAGTCTTAGCACAGTGAACCACGAATCAGTGTTCCCAGCGATCCTAATCGGGATGGCTGACGACTCGCGCGAAGTCCGGGCCTCGGCCGCGCGTTCATTGAGTCGTTTGAGCTTTGATCGCGCCGAAGCCTACGTGCGAGTAATTGAAACCTGCGATCACGAGACGCTGGATGCAGTAGCGAAAGCTTGCATCCAGGCGGGCATCGTGTCACAGAATCTTGACCGGCTCTCCACCAGCGATCATCGGCAAGCGTACGAAACGTTTTCCGTGATCTGTCTGTTGGCGAAGGCCAAAATGAACCAGCCCGTGCTTGATGCGATTGCCGACCATCCCAATGGCGACGTTCGCATCAAAGCTGTGCACCTGCTGGCCTGTACTGGTCAACCTGAGGTGGCTGACCAGTTTCGCGAGTTAGCCGTGAAAGAAGGCATGCGCGAGGACGTCAAAACGGCGTTGCTCGAAGCGCTCTACAAATTGGAACAAAGCCGGCAAAACGAAGTCGAAACTACGGTGACGGAAATTATCGAAGGCGAATCGGAAGTCGAGAACACGCCTCATGAAATGATCGAAACAAGCGAGCACTCCCTGTTGGCCGAGGATGTTGTAAACGAATTCGAAGCCGATCCAGTGCTCGATGCTGAACCGAATTTTGATTTTCAATTCGTTCCGACAGTGCCCGCCGACGACCAGCCGCTGGTGGACGAAACGGAAAAATGATTCTCTGGACTGCCGGCCTTGAGGATCGCATAATACAGGCGGTTGCTCCCCGCCATTGCCCCAATGAAAACGAACTCACTCCAATCAATGTTTGAAAATAGGTGGCGCAGCATTGTTGCCATGCTTGCTATCGTGGGACTGAGTTGCGCGATTGCCGGCTCAGGCTCTGCGCAGCTTAAAAACCAAAAACGCGTTACGGCGCTTCAACTAGGCGAATCACCTGAAGGAGCGCGGGTCACGATTGTGTCGGACTCCGCTTTAAACGACTACGAGGCTTTCCGTCGGGGTGATCGTTTTTACGTCAAGATTCCGATTGCGGATCTCGCGGCTGCGATGCCGAGTCTGCACGGTAACGGCTTTGAAGACATGCGCGCGCAAAGAGTCGGCGATAGCGTGATTGTCTCGTTCAAGTTGCAGCCCGGAACTACTGCGCGAGTGGATCAGCGATCAAATCGACTCGACGTTATTTTTTCCGTCGCGGGATTAGCGAAAAGCGTGCCTGCGCAAACCGCCAACAATAGTTTTCCAGCAAGTCGGAATCGCAGGAACAGCGATAGTGAAGGGACTGCTGGTCCGCTTCCGCCCATGTCGCCCAATTCGGCTATGTCGCCGACGTCGCCGAGCCGAACGCAGCAACCGCCCGCGAGAAACAGCAACTCTGACAGTTCGTTTGATAATTCAAGTTACAATTTCGGACCGACCAGGACCGGCAGGGCGACGACTGGACGCAACGTGACCACTAGCGGAGCGTCGAATCGAACTGGAAACTTCTCGACTGAGAAGTTTCCTGCCTCAGCGAAAACAACGTCTCCTGCGACTCCGTCGCTGCCGGCCTCTACTCCTACATCAATTGGCTCGCCTAGTCCGTCGGCATTTGCGTCGCCTGTTCCAAGTTACACGCCGCAGTCCGTGGGAGTGCCAGTGTCCGCTGGTTCGCGCACTTCGCCAGCTAGCAGTTGGGAGAGCAGAGTCAACTTCTTAAAGGCGTGGGCCAAGTTGAACCGGACGGCGTTAATTGTTGGAGGATTGATTTTTCTTGCCTTGCTGGCCGGTCTGCTTCTGAGGTCAAGAATGAAGGGCCGCAAAACCGTACCGGCGAAGGTTACAAAGAAATCGACGAGCAAGCCGGTCGTTGAAAAGGTCCAGGGCCATCAGGTAATTGAAGCCGAGCCCTTAGTTGAAAGAGCTGCGCCAGTTATGCCGAAAGCGGCCGCGCCGGCACCAAAGATAGAAACGTCGATGCCTCAGCCCGCGACCGCGGCAGTTGTATTGCCGCAACCGCGTGAACATCGTGAATTAGAACAAGACCGGGAGGTTTTTGAGCTATGACTATTGAGTCTTTAATTGCTGCCTGCGCAGAACTCGGGATCAAACTCGAGTTGGCCGGCGACGATAATGATCGCCTTAAGGTCGACGCGCCAAAAGGCGCACTGACGCCGGCGATGCGTGATGTGCTCACGGCCAGCAAACCCGATCTGATCGCTTTTCTCCGCAACCAGCAAGCTCCCGCTGAATTATCAGAAGGCGAAACCGAAACTGTGACCCCGCCCAAATCTCCCCCGCCGGTTGAAATTCCACCCACTCGCACACCGCACCTATCGGAGGCTAAACCCTTGATCGACGAACTACCCCCTTCAATGCCGTCGCCGCCGATTGCAAGTTTCGACGTTGAAGCCAGCAAGCTATCGAGCGTCGCTGGTGGACCGGCCGAACAAAAAGATTTAAGTCGCCAAGCCGTCGCGGCCCAGTTGATCGCGGTATTGGGCGGACGCAACTACGATCAGCATCATGCCGCCCGACGCGCCTTTATGGACCATGGCCACTTCGATGATGTAACTACCCAACTGCGCACGGCAGACTCTCCGGGTGAGCGTGCGGCGGCTGCCCGAAAGCTTGGTGTCATCAGAGATCCAGCAGGAACTTCCCATTTGATCGAGGCCCTTACCGACACCGCCCCCGAAGTTAGGCGCGCGGCTACCGAATCGCTCGGACAGCTGGGAGATCCTGCGGCGATCGCCCCGCTCAACCAGTTGCTGTTGACTGAAACTAGTCGCCAATTGCCCGAAGCCGTGATCCGGCATGCGATTAATTCGATCGCGGTCACCGAAGCGAAGGTCGCACCAGTGAAACCGAAGCCAACGTTGCACATCGTTGAGAAGTCATTGCCGAAGCCAACTTCGGAAGCGCCGAAGCGCGAGATTTTTGCGGAGTACTTGAGTGCGTTTGAACAAAGGGAGCGCGAACAGCAAGTGGCGATAACCCCGCAACTGCCCCCGCCAGTACCGACGCCGCCCGCTGCGACGGCCAGTCTTGAAGGTGTTGAAGAGCGTCTCTTGCGTGAAGAGGATGCTTTGAGAAACGCGGCTGATGCCCTCGAGCAAAAACGTCTTGAGGCCCAGGCAACTCGAAAGCTGGCGGAAGATGAAGCGCGGCTCCGGGCAGAGAAGGAACTGCAAGCGCGAGTTGAAGTCGAGATTCGCCTTCGCGCTGAAGAAGAAGCGCGCCGGCAAGCAGAGGCAGCCGCGCGGCAACAGGCTGAAGAAGAGAATCGGTTAAGGATTGAACACGAAGCGCGAGTCCGCGCGGAAGCTGAGGCTCGGCAGCGAGTTGAAGAAGAAGCGCAGTTTCGTTTAGAGGCGGAGACCCTTCGCAAAGCCGCGGCCGAACTCGCGCGTAAGCGGGCCGAAGCCGAAGCTGTCCGTGAGCGGGTCGAACTCGAAGCCCGCCGGCAAGCAGAAGAGGAAGCCAAACGCCGCGCCGAGGAAGAGGCGAAAACACGGGCAATTGAAGAAGCGCGCCGCCGGGCTGAAGAAGAAATGCGCCTTCGAGTCGACGAAGAAATTCGGCGTCGCGCCGAAGCCGAGGCACAAGCTCGCGCCATCGAGGAAGCGCGTTTGAAGGCTGAAGCTGAGGCTCGCCTGAGAGCTGAAGAGGAAGCGCGGGTGTTGGCCGAACTCGAAGCGAAACGCCGGACCGAAGAACAAGCGAGACGACAAGTTGAGGAAGACTTACGTCGCCGCGCTGGAGAGGAAGTACAAAAACGAGCGGCCGAGGAAGCGCGCTTGCGCGCAGAGGTCGAAGCGCGACTCATGGCGGAAGCTGAAGCGAAGCGCCGGGATGAAGAAGAACTCCGCATTCGGGCGGCCATGGACGCGCAGCGTCAGGCCGAGATAGAGCGGATGAGGTTAGAGGCCGAAGAGCGTCATCGAGCAGAAGACGCCCAGTTTCGGCTTGAACAGGAAACGCTGATGCAAGTCGCTGCCGAACTTTCGCGCCGTCGTTCTGAACTTGAGTCAGCCAGACAGAATGCGGCGGAAGAAGCGCGGTTGCTGGTTGAAGTTCAGGAGCGCGCCAGAGTTGAAGAAGAACAGCGTCGGCAGTTGGAAGTTGAACGCCAACGGCTTGAAGTTGAAACGCAGCGACGCGCTGAAGAAGAGCGACTAGCTGAGTCGCGGCGACTAGCTGCCGAAGAGCAAATCCGAGTTGCGGATCAGGCACGGATGCAGGCCGAGGAAGCCGAGCAGCGCCTGGCTGAGTTGGAAAGCTTGAAGGCTCAAGCCGAAGAAGACGCTCGTGGTCGCGCGGAGAAAGAGCAGCACATCAAAGCTGAGATCTTTGCCCTGGTCCAGGCCGAAGAGGCACAGCGCGATCGTATCGAGGCCGAGATGAAACGCAGGTCTGAGGCCGAAGCGCGATTGAAGGAACAGGAAGCGCAGGCTGAAGAAGATGCGCGACGCGTTTCCGAAGAAATTCGTTCGCGAACTCAGGAGCAGGCGCGACGCCGCGCAGCGTTTGAAGCTCGCACCCGCGAAGAAGAAGCAGCCCTGATGGCGGAGCAACAGGCCCACGCGAAAGCAGAGGAAGACGCTCGCCGGCTTGCTGCCGAGGCGCGTGCCCGGGCAGAAGAGGAAGCTCGCCGACGTGCCGAAGCTGAAGTGGAGTTGCAAAACGAAGAGGCTCGCCTTCAAGCCGAGCAGGAAGCGCGTCTCAAAGCGGAAGCCGAAGCCGCCCGCGTAACTGCGGAAGCCCGCGCGAAAATGGAAGAGGAATCCAGACTCCGCGCCGAGGCTGAAGCCAGAGTGAGAGAAGAACAGGCGCGACTGCAGTTCGAACAGGAAGCGCGCCTAAAGGCCGAAGCTGAAGCGCAACGAGCCGTCGCTGAGGCGCGCGCCAAAGCTGAAGAGGAAGCTCGCTTGCGTTCAGAGGCCGAGGCCCGGGTGAAGGCAGAAGAGGCCAGGCTGGAAGCCGAAGCAGAAGCGCGGTTGCAGGCTGAAACCGAAGCTCGCCTGCAAGTTGAGATGGCAGCCCGTATTCAGGAGGAAGCCGAAGCTGAAGCGCGACGAATCGCGGCCGAGGCCCGCGTGCAAGCTGAGCGGGATGTGCCGTCGCCGGAACCTCTCCAGTCGTTTGAGTTTGAGAGTTCGACAACCGCATACGAAGATCCCGAGCTGTCGTGGGTTGAAGTAGATGTCGAAACCGAAGTGATGAACGACGCGCTATTGTTCGTCGAAGATGATTCGGTGAATTCGGTTGACGACCTTTCGTTTGGCTTGGAACCCGTCGAAGAGCCGGCTAAGGGAC
>JANLZV010000072.1:0-9286 GCA_031366425.1 Pyrinomonadaceae bacterium
TGGCATCAATACAATTCTCTTAGGAGAAAATGAAAGGCTAGGAAAATTTGAGGGGTGTCGAACCCAGGGAAGGTGCTGTGCGTTTCAAACCGCTGAAGGCAAAGTAGTTCGCTAATTGCCTGCTTGTCTCACAGCGGCCGGGATAACGTGTCCCCGCAGCCGTTAGGCACTCTAACACAGCCAACAATGTGCTTCAAGCGTTTTTCCATGTTAATCATCGCGGGCCAAAATGGCACTTACAGTAGCTGGTGGAGTCGTTCAATACCTTTTTGCGTTGAATTAGAAGAGAGGCCATGTTACTCTCCCGTCGCTACTTCGCACCGTTTGCGTCCACATTAACCCTTTCACTCTTAAGTTTAATATGAGCGCAGTTACAAAAGGTTTGAGACGTTCAACGTCACGCGCCGCCGCGCGCCGCGCCGCTCCTAAAGCTGCGGCGAAGAAGCGTGCTGCGAGTCCTAAGACTACGCGCCCAAAGGCCAAGCGGGCCGTCGCTCAGAAAACTGCCTCGCGCAAGTCAGTAAAAGTTAAGACCACTGCCAAGAGTAAGACCGCGAAACCGTCGACGCCTAAGAGTAAGGCGGCGGTGAAAGCCCGCGTCAAAAAAGTGGTTGCGAAAAAAGCCGCGGGACGAAAGCCGTCGGCTTCAGCCAACAAGAAATCTGTCGCAATCAAGCAAGCCGCTCCCAGAGTCAAATCGACGCAAAAGGTTGCAGCAATTCGAGCGCAAAAGCCGGTGCCCGCCGCTCCGCCACCGCCACGTCAACCGACAGTGGCCGAGTCCGCGGCATTGAAGGCATTCGAGCGCGCACACAAGGAATTCACGCGCGGTCGCTTCGGCGAAGCGCGAATCCAGTTTCGCGCGCTGCTGGAGAAATATTCGCAAGTCTCTGAGGTGGCCGCAAGAGTTCGCACTTACCTTGCAGTGGCCGAGGCACGATTGCGGACCGAGAGTATTCTTCCGCGCGATGCCGACTCGCTCTATGATCGCGGAGTGATCGAACTTAATCGCGCTGAATATGTTGCCGCACAGGAGATGTTTGAGCGAGCTCTTAAGCAAGAGCCAGAAGCTGCGCATATACACTACGGACTCGCCGCTACTCGCGCGCGTCTCGGTTCCCTCGATCTTGCACTCGAGTCTCTGCAACGGGCTTTGGAACTTCAGCCGACGCTCAGAGTGCGCGCACAGCACGATCATGATTTGACTTCGCTGCGCAACGATCCTGATTTCGACCGCCTGGTCTTTCAGCCCCGTCCTTAATATCGGTGTCGCATCCCCGCCCGGTTCTACTTTTCCAGCACAGACTCTTTAGTTCCAAAGCCCTCGTCTTTTAGGTATGATTCTGCTTGCGCGCATGATCACGCGCACTTCAGGAGAAACCCAGTTGCAAAGTTCGTCAGAAGGAAATCGCGGTCTCAATCTTGTTGCCCTCGGCGGTGGCACTGGATTGTCGACGCTTTTGGCGGGTTTGAAGTGTCTGGTCGGCGAACGGCAGTTCAGTGACATCTGGCTCACTAATCTGGCGGCGATCGTGACTGTTTCTGACGATGGTGGTAGTTCAGGACGGTTGCGCGATGAACTGCGGATGCTCCCCCCGGGAGACATTCGCAACTGCATGATCGCGCTCTCGGAAGATTCCACTCTCCTCTCGCGGCTCTTTCGGTATCGATTTCGCGGACAGGGTGAATTGGGTGGCCACAGTTTTGGAAATCTGTTTCTCGCGGCGCTCACGGAAGTGACCGGCGACTTCACTGAAGCGGTTCGCCTGTCCTCTGAAGTGCTTGCGAGCAAGGGTCATATTTACCCGGCAACAATTAGCGACGTGAGGCTCGTGGCAGAACTTGAGGACGGAACCGAGGTGCGCGGCGAGACCCACATTTCCGCGTCGCGGGCGGCAATTCGACGTTTGCGCCTTGAACCAGAGCGGTGCCTGCCGCTTCCCGAAGCTCTCAAAGCTATTCGCGCTGCAGACGTGATCACTGTTGGACCGGGTTCGCTTTATACCAGCATCTTGCCGAACCTACTCGTGGCCCGCGTCTCACAGGCGATTGGTGAAAGTCTGGCGACCAAGATCTTCATCTGCAACCTGATGACTCAGCCGGGCGAGACTGACAACTACTCGGCGAAGCAACATCTCGAGGCAGTGAAGAGCTATGCGCCGGAAATTCACTTCGATTTCGTGGTCGTCAACGATCGACGCATCACGCCAGAGCAGTCAGAGCGTTATGCGCTTGAAGGCGCACATCAAATTGGAATTGACGATGATCTAAACGATTCCATCAGTAACGCCGTCGATCAATCGACCCGCGTAATCCGCGCTAACCTCTTGGAGGATGGAGAAAAGGTAAGGCACGACTCGATACTGCTGGCCCGCACTGTAATTGCCTGCACGCAACAAGCTCGCGCGCAACCCGCCGTCCCCGCATAAAAATGGAACCTACCGAACAAATGGACCAGGCCCCGTTTTCTCCAACTCGCCCGACGCCACAATCGCTCAACGTAGTAATTCTAGCCGCCGGCCTCGGCACCAGAATGAAGTCTGCCAAAGCGAAGGTGTTGCACGAACTGGGTGGCGCGCCGCTAATCGCCTACGTTTGCCGGGCCGCGAAGGACCTTTCGCCAAAACAAATCTATGTCGTCGTTGGTCATCAGGCGCGCGAAGTGGAGACGGCTGTCGCGCATGAAGTTGGGGAGTTGGCGACGTTTGCCACCCAAACCGAGCAGCGTGGCACCGGCGACGCAGTGATGGCCACGCGTACGCAGTTGGAAAACGCTGATTCTCTCGTACTGATTTTATCTGGCGACGTGCCAATGATTAAGTCTGAGACTCTGCAAGGCTTTATCGATCATCATCGATCGAGTGGAGCCCCCTGTTCGATTCTGAGCGTGCGACTCGAGAATCCCACCGGCTATGGGCGCATAGTCCGCGACGCGAGCGATCAATTCTCGCGCATCGTGGAGCACAAAGACGCCAGCCCGGAGGAACGCAACATCAAAGAGATCAACTCCGGAATCTACTGCTTCGATAGCGTTAAGTTGTTTTCGGCGCTGGCACGCGTCACGCCTTCAAACAATCAAGGCGAGTTCTATTTAACTGACACTGCTGAAGTGCTGCTCGCCGACGCAGAAAAAGTTAACGTCTACCTGCATGACGACGCGCGTGAAGTCTCCGGGATTAACACGAGGGCCGAACTCGCGGAGTTTGAGAATTTAATGCGCCGCGGCACAATTCGCCGCCTGATGGTGGAAGCCGGGGTTACCTTTATCGATCCTTCGCACGCTTACATCAGCGCGGAAACGAAGATCGGCCGCGACTGCGTGATCTATCCGGGCGTTTCCATCGAGGGCGCTTCGGCGCTGGGCGACAATTGCGAAATTCGCTCCGGCACGCGTATCACGAATTCACAGCTCGGGGACAACGTGGTCGTCAAAGATCATTCTGTAATCGTCGATTCAGTCATCGAATCGAATTGTTCTGTTGGACCATTCGCGCATCTGCGGATGAATAGTCTGCTCGAGGAGGGTTCAGCGGTCGGAAATTTCGTCGAAGTAAAAAAATCTATACTTGGGCGTCGGTCAAAATCTATGCATCTGACGTATCTTGGTGACGCGACCATCGGCGAGCGGACAAACATCGGCGCGGGCACGATCACCTGCAACTACTTTGGCAAGAACAAGCACGTAACGATCGTTGAAGACGAAGTGAAGTTTGGTTCAGACACTTTGCTGGTGGCGCCGGTTCGGGTCGGCAAGGGATCAGTAACCGGCGCTGGGTCAGTCGTCACGAAAGACGTTCCGCCGGACACACTCGTCGCCGGCGTCCCCGCTATCATTAAGAAAACGCTCAAGAACAGTGAAAAGTGCAGAGTTAAAAGCGATTAGAATCAAAGGGCTAAGCGTTCCTTTTGCTCTTCACTCTTTACTCTTCACCTTTTACTAAGGAAAAACTTATGTGTGGAATTGTTGGCTACGTTGGAAACAAGCAGGTAGTGCCGTTAATTATTGACGGCCTTCGCAAACTTGAATATCGCGGTTACGACTCTGCGGGCATTGCCGTCGTTAGCGAAGGCAACGAACTCGAAATTCGCCGGGCCGAAGGAAAGCTGCGCAATCTTGAGGAAGTTATCCGTCTGACGCCGCTGGATGGAACCTATGGCATTGGGCACACGCGTTGGGCCACTCACGGCCGCCCGACTGAAGAAAATGCCCACCCACACCGCGATTGCACCGGACGGATCGTCGTGGTCCACAACGGCATCATCGAAAACTACCTGCAACTCAAGGAGCGGCTGCGCGCAACCGACCACCAGTTTGTCACTGAAACCGATACGGAAATCATCGCGCATTTGATCGAAGAGTATTTGAAGGAAGACAACAACTTCGAAACGGCCGTGCGCCGGGCGATGCTTGATCTCAGAGGCATCTTCGCCCTCGCGATCATAAATGCCGATGAGGCCGATACGATCATCGCGGTGCGCCAGGGACCTCCCGTGGTCATCGGTCTTGGCGATCGAGAGTTTTTCGTGGCGTCCGACATTCCGCCAATCCTGCAGCACACCCGCGATGTCTTCTTTCTCGGCGACGGCGAGATGGCCGTTATCAATAAAGATGCGGTGCGCGTCACCGACTTCGAAGCCAACTCGGTCCAACCGGCCATCCAGCGCATCACCTGGGATCCGATCATGGCGGAGAAGGGCGGCTTCAAACACTTCATGCTCAAGGAGATTTACGAACAGCCGCGCAGCGTCCGCGACACGGTCCAGGGCCGTATCTCGCTCGACACCGGCCGCGTGTTTCTCGATGAGATGAAGAACATCACTGAAGCCGACTTTAAGCGTTTCACTTCGATCAAGATCGCGGCCTGCGGCACCTCGTGGCATGCAGGGTTGGCAGGCAAGTACATGATCGAGCAGCTCGCGCGCATTCAGGTCGATGTCGACTACGCTTCAGAATTCCGTTACCGCGATCCGGTGATGGACGAAAACACCCTGCTGCTGGTTATTTCGCAGTCAGGCGAGACGGCCGACACGATCGCCGCGTTGCGCGAAGCGAATAAGCTCGGCGCCAAGGTCCTGGCTATCTGCAATGTGCAGGGTTCGATGATTGTGCGCGAAGCGGATGGGACGATTCTCACGCACGCGGGCCCCGAGATCGGCGTCGCTTCCACGAAAGCGTTTACTTGCCAGATGATCGCGCTTTACCTGCTCGGGCTCTACCTCGGCGAGCTTCGCGACACGCTCTCGCCTGACGAAGCCATGCACCACGCGCAACAGCTCGCGGAGTTGCCCGTCAAACTCGAACACCTGCTGAGCGATTCAGACAACATTGAAGAACTTTCGAAGGAGTTTTTCCGCGTCACTGACTTTCTTTATCTCGGTCGCGGGATAAATTTTCCGGTAGCCCTTGAGGGCGCGTTGAAGCTGAAAGAAATTTCCTACATTCACGCCGAAGGCTATCCGGCCGGCGAAATGAAGCACGGTCCGAATGCGCTGATCGATGAACGCCTCCCGGTGTTGTTTATCAACACGCGCGAAGAGGGCAACCGCTCGTCAGAATTGCGTTATGAAAAGACGCATTCGAATATCGTGGAGGTCAAGGCGCGTGAAGGAATCGTGATTTCGGTTTTGACCGAGGGCGACGCAATGTCGGCAACCATGTCCGACTATGTTATCAACATCCCACCGTCGAGCGATTTACTGTCGCCAATTCTTTCAATTATCCCGCTTCAACTGCTGGCTTATCACATTGCGGTGCGGCGTGGGTGCGACGTCGATCAACCGCGCAACCTCGCGAAGTCAGTCACGGTGGAATAGGCGTCCCCCGCCGGAGGCTCTGTGAACCGCAAGAAACTTCTTCGGAAGGCCTTATCTAGCCCCAAGAACTTACGGTTCAGCGAAATGGTGAGTCTAGCTGAAGCTTTCGGATTTCGGTTGAGTCGAGTAAGGGGAAGCCATCACATTTTTACGCGTCCTGGGGTTCGAGAACTGGTGAATCTTCAAGAAGTCAATAAGAAGGCAAAACCATATCAGGTTGCTCAGTTCCTTCAGCTTGTGGAAAAATACGACTTGAAACTAGAGGACGAAGAATGACGGACTATCACATCAATATCTTTTTCAGCGAAGCGGATGAGGGGTACATCGCGGATATTCCAGATCTTAAGATGTGCTCGGCATTCGGTAAAACACCGGCGAAGGCTCTAGCGGAAGTTGAAATAGCCAAGAAGCTGTGGCTCACAGCCGCCCGCGCCGAAGGGAAGCCAATTCCGAAGCCTCGCTATCGCCCTGCGATTTACAAGCTTGCGTCTTGAGAAATCGAACGACTCTCATCAGAATCTATTCGTCGTTATCGTGATAGGACTGATCCCGTTCATCAACATTGACTTGAGTCTGTATGAGAACTTCGATATAGGATTATTCCCAACGCTAATCAGGAAGAACAATCGCGTGCGCGTAGATGCTTATATTTGTGGTGCCTCTGGACGCGTAGTAATAGCCAAAAATGTGGTCCTGCTTCGTTCCCCATCGTGAGCGCTTGGAGCGGTCAGTCAAGTACATGATTACCGCAATAAGCGTACCTACCTACAGTCGTCTATTTGGCACGAGCTCTCTCAATTTCCAATAATTTCTTCTTCCGCTCAAGCCCCCATCGATAACCACCGAGGCTCTGGTCTTCGCGAATCACGCGGTGACATGGAATCACGAGTGCGACTGGATTCGTGGCACAGGCCCGTGCCACGGCGCGGACTGCCGTGCGTTGTCCAATGGCGCTGGCCACTTCGCTGTACGAAGACGTCTTTCCAACGGGAATCGCACGGAGTTGCTCCCAAACTTGTCGCTGAAACGCCGTGGCCCGGATGTCCAGAGGCAGATCAATGTGGGCCGACTTCCCTGCCAGATGATCGACTACTCGTTGTACCGATTCGCTCAAGCTCTGATCGTCGCGTTTACTGACTGCCGCGGGAAATTCTTTTTTCAGGTCGGCCGCCAGCGCGGCTTCTGAGTCGCCGAGTTTCACCGAGCAAACTCCTTTGCTTGTAGTCGCTACCAGCAAACTCCCGAGCGAACAATTTACGATCGCATAATTGATCGTCGCGCCCTTGCCGCCCTTGCCATAGGTTGCGGGGGTCATGCCGAGGTGTGCACCAGCCAGCTCGTAAAGCCGGCTGCTCGAGCCAAATCCGGCATCGTACAATGCAGTGGTCACTGACTTCCCTTCCTGCGAGGCTCCTTTGAAGCGCTTCACGCGCGCGGCGGCTGCATACTGTTTGGGCGTGACTCCCATCACTTTTTTAAACGTGCGCTGCAGATGAAACGCACTCACTCCCGTCTGCGCACTTAACGTTGCGAGCGTCGCCGTCTGTACCTCAGCGTCTTCGAGCAGTCGGCAAACGCGTCGCACCAGTTCAACCTGGAGGCCTGCGGTTGACTCACTGTCAGGATGACAACGAAGACAAGCGCGAAAGCCTGCCTGCTCAGCCGCATCCGGCGCGTCAAAGAAGGAAACGTTTTCGCGCTTCGGCCGGCGCGAAGGACATGAAGGTCGGCAGTAGATTTTTGTCGAACTGACCGCGAACACAAACTGCCCGTTAGTGCGAGCGTCTTTAGTTAACACCGCCTGCCACTTTGCCTCGTGTTCATCGGGCAGAAAATTGAGTTGCTCCTTCATTAGTGCGCTCATCATATCACCTCCGTCAGTTCCAAATAGTTTCAAACTGCAGGTGATGTTACCGGGGTTCTCAGCTCCCATCTATCCGATTCTTGCGCTCAAAGTAGTGAGCAGTAAGCGGTGAGCAGTAAGCAGTTGGCGCTATCGCGGAAGCTGTGTTCAAATTTAGATCTAACCCCGCTCAGAGTTTTCCTTGTTATCGCCCAGAGGCCGCTGTCGATTTCCCCCAATTTTTTCGAAAGGATCAAATCATGGACAAACCACACAAGCGGCTGCTGGCATGGCAAAAGAGTATGGATCTAGTTGTTGAAGTCTATGAGCTAAGCAAGAGCTTTCCGCGCGAAGAACGATACGGCCTCACCTCTCAAGTTCGTCGGGCTTCCATTTCAGTGCCATCTAACATTGCCGAGGGAGCTGCTGGACGCTCAATCACGCAATTCCGAAACTTCCTGTCGATTGCTATGGGTTCGTTGAATGAGATTAGTACCCAACTTGAAATCGCATACCGCCTCGGCTACCTTGAGAAAGGTAATCTTGACGAAACCGAAAGTCGGGTTGATCAATGTCTTGCGCTAACCTACGGTCTGCGCAAGAGTCTCGTTGAAAAAGGCACCCAGTAGTCTGTTCCGCCCACGGCTTACCGCTTACCGCTTACCGCTTACTGCTTACTGATTTGAAATGACTGATTTTCTTTCGTCCCTTAATCCCGAACAACGTATCGCCGTCGAGCACACCGAAGGGTCTCTGTTGATTCTCGCGGGCGCGGGTTCCGGCAAGACGCGCGTGATCGCGCATCGCATCGCATACCTGATCGCGGAAAAAGGAGTCGCGCCGTGGAACATCCTCGCAGTTACCTTCACCAATAAAGCGTCGCAGGAAATGAAACTGCGCGTGCAGCGCCTGCTGAAAGAAGAAAACTTATCCAGCGCGCCGACCGTCTCCACTTTTCACAGTCTCTGCGTCCGCATCCTGCGGCAGGACATTGAAAAGCTCAACGATAAATACACGCGCACCTTTACCATCTACGATCAGGACGACTCGCTCAAGCTAATCAAGAACAGCGTCAAGGAACTTGGCTACGACGAAAAGTATCTCGGCCTGCGCGCCACCCAAAGCGCCATCAGCGCGGCCAAGAACCGCGGCGAAGATGTTGATGCCTTTGCCGCTCGCGCTGATTACGTTGATGAAAAGCGAGCAGCTCAGGCGCGCGTTTATGCGATGTATGAAGAACGGCTACATGCCAACAACGCGCTCGACTTCGACGAACTCATGATCAAGACCGTGCGCCTGCTGCGCGAAGTCCCGGAAGTGCGCGAGAAATACAACAATAAGTTTCGCTACATCCTGGTTGACGAATACCAGGACACCAACTCGCTGCAGTTTTCCTTGATTAGTTTGCTGACTGAGAAGCAGCAGAATATCTGTGTGGTGGGAGACGAAGACCAGTCGATTTACAAATGGCGCGGCGCCGACATCACCAACATTCTTAACTTCGAAAAACATTTTGCAGATACGAAAACGATTCGGCTCGAACAAAACTATCGCTCGACGCAAACGATCCTCGACGTGGCCGGGGCCGTCGTAAAAAATAATCTCGAACGCAAAGGTAAAAACCTGTGG
>JANLZV010000086.1:0-4999 GCA_031366425.1 Pyrinomonadaceae bacterium
CGATACCGACAGATTGCGTTACGCCGCCAGGTACTGCCCTAATTTGAAGTACTTCACTGCGTGATCTCAGCGTGCTCAGCGCCTCTGCGGTGAAAAGACGCGGCAAGACCTTCAACGCAGAGACGCAGAGTTCGCAGAGATAGCGCAGAGAGTTGAATTTAGGTCACTACCCGCCGTCCAGGCGTGGAATTGAAATCAAGACAGAATGAAGTAAACTGCCTGACTGTGCCGGACTCAATTTTATTAGACGAACTAAATCCAAATCCTGCCGATCAGGATCTCTCTTGCAACTTGTGCGGCCGGCTGGATCAACACCGAATTCCGATCGACGATCTTCAGGCTGACTTAAAAGATCTGCTCAAGTCTAACGCCGGAGTTATCGGTACTCTCGCTCGCGTTTGTCCTAACTGCGTTGAGCTATTTGTACGAGCCAAGGCTCAAGTTGATTCGCACCAGTTCGTTTTTGCGCAACACAATCACGTGTTGCCCACGCCGCTGCGAATGAATGCTGACGAGCGATTCACCGGGAAGGGTGTGACGATCGCATTCCTCGACTCCGGGTTTTACGCTCATCCCGATCTCACAAAACCGGACGACCGGATTCTTGCCTATCACAGCATCTTTGAAGCCGAAGGCGATCACACTTCTCTGAAAACTTCCGACGTCGCCAGTTGGCACGGCATGATGACTTCGGTGGTAGCCGCCGGCAATGGTCATTTGTCCGACGGGTTTTATCGCGGGATTGCTCCGGCAGCGAAAGTTGTGCTGGTAAAGATTGGACGCAGTGGCCACATTCCGGATGAGTACATTGAACGCGGACTGGAATGGGTGTTGGACCATCGCGAGAAATACGGCATTCGGATCGTGAATATTTCGGCCGGCGGTGATTTCGAGCAGTCGTATTTGAATAGTTCGTTGTGTCAGATGGTGGAACGCGCAGTCGCCGCAGGGCTGATAGTAGTTTGTGCTGTCGGCAATGCGGGGATGGCGCCCGGGCATCGCGTGTTACCTCCCGCGAGTTCGCCTTCGGCAATTTCGGTCGGTGGGCTTGACGATCAGAACTCGCTGGATCGAGCGAGGCGCGGCATGTACCGATCGTCGTATGGACCAACGATGGACGGCCTGCAAAAGCCCGAAATCATCGCCCCAGGCATCTGGGTGGCCGCTCCGATTTTGCCTTCAACCCCCACGGCCGATCAGGCCCAACTTTATTCCGAACTTGACGCAGCGCCGGACGAAGAGCTGACTGCGATCATCGTAGCGCACGCGGGAGTCGACAAAGACTTCGATGAGTGCTGCGCCTTGCCGATTCCATTGTTGAGACAATTGGTGACGATCAAGCAGCGCGAAGGCAACGTGATCAGCCAGCACTACAAGTATGTGGACGGAACCTCGTTCGCTTCGCCCATCGTCGCTTCGGTGGCAGCCTGCATGTTGGAAGCGAACCCAAAACTGACGCCGCAACAAGTGAAACGAATTCTGATCGACACTGCCGAACGCGTTTCCGGCGTTGAAGTTGAGCGGCAAGGTTGGGGAGTGGTGGTTCCGCGGAAGGCCGTGGAAGTTTCGCTGGCCAGTGCGAATGCGTGAATATTAACTCTTACAGGAACGCGGGTGCCTCCGCCCGCAAATATTCTGCGACCAATGCGGGCGTGGGCCCGTGGTCCCAGGAGCCAACGGTCCAAGGAACTCGTCAATGCGCGCTACGTCCGGTAGACACCTGCGCGACTCGTGTGCAACAATTCCCAGCCACCCCAACACGACAGCTAGAAGTTCTTAAGAGGAGCATTAACTGAAATATGTCTGAGCAAATGTCTGAGAATGCGACCGCGCCAGTCGAAGAGTCGGCTGATAAGTCGAATGAGAGTGCCGCTGCGGCTGCCAGCGAGAGTCCGGTAGCGGAGCCGCCAGCCGAAGATATTTCCTATCACGCAGTCGAGAAAGATGGAGTAGTGACGGCAATTTGGGAAATGAATGGCCGCAAGCACGTCAGGACGATTGATCCGAGATCACGACAGGGTGAGGACATCCTGAGGCTCTACACCACCGAGCATCACGACGAACACGCGCCCGTGGAAGCCGCTGAAGCCACTGAAGCCGCGTCGAGCTGATCCGTCCCGCCTTGATGACGGATCGGTTTTGGAATCAGCCGCCGGACGGCTGCCGGTTACCAAATTTCAACCAACCGTGAAAATCCGCCGCGCATTAGTCGACGAAGCTGCCGCCCTCACTGAAATTGCGCACGCCGCCAAACGCTATTGGGGTTACCCCGAAACCTGGATTCAACACTGGCAGGAAGACCTGACGATCTCAGCTGAGACGGTGCGGGACAATCCCGTCTATCTTGCGGAAGAGAACGGCAAGGTGAGGGGGTTTTATGCCCTGGCAGTTCGAAACGAGAAGGCACAACTGGACCACCTTTGGGTCTCGCCTGAGGACATCGGCGCGGGAGTTGGCAAAGCGTTGTTCCTTCACGCGATGCAATTCGCCGCCAGCCGAAACGTGCACGAAGTAGAAATCGAATCCGATCCTAACGCGGAAGGCTTTTACCAGAAGATGGGCGCGCACCGGATTGGCGAGACGGTTTCCGAGATCGATGGACAAACGCGGAAGCTGCCTCGCCTCCGCGTTGATCCAAAGAGTTGAAGCACTACCTGCCTGCGGATTCCAAATTTCCGCGCCGCAGCCCGAAGGGAACGCCGGCGCCCACGTCTGCATTACAAGCCAAACCGATGCCGGTATTCTCCTGAAGTGATGAACGCTTTGACCATTTCAGCGTCAACGTAGTTGCCGTTGAACTGATTCAGTTTGTTCAACCAGAAGTTGTATCCGTCAAAGTTCAGTCCGGTTTCCGGCGCATCGTTCGGATTCCTTCTCAAATAACCAAAGTACTGCATCAGCACGAACGCGCGGTTCAGTTCCAGTTGAGCCAAGCTCGTGTTTTCCGCCACGCGGCGGAGGGCGCGCGCGCGCGCTGCAGTGTCAGTCGTGTTGGTCGCTGAGCCGAACTCGCCGATTACTGAACTACGCTCCATTGCTGATGGCGTTACCCCGGCTTTTCCGTAAAGCCCATCAACAAAAGCAGTCGGACTCATCGTCGCGGGATAAGCAGTGATGAACCTGGATCGGGCCACGAAGGCAGCGGCAAACGCCTGCTTGTTGTTCTCCAGTAGGGTTTGCCAATTCGGCGCGCCGACTACCACACCGTTTCCGATCTGCCGCGTGTCAGGGACGAATTCATTGAACGTGAGGGGAACGTGGACGTTGACCTGATTTCCGTAAGCCGATTTGTAGATTCGGTAAACCAGGTAGCCGGTTTCCTGAAACTCAATTGAAAGAAAGAATGCGGCGGAGACATTGGTCCGCTTCGTGGCGAGACATTGCGGGTTTGTGCCGCACGAAGTGATCTGGCCAGTCCAGAAAGCGAGCCCGCTACCATCCGGTTCGCGGTTGAGAAAATCGAGGTAATGCCGGCGCACGAAAAATTCTGCGTCGTCGATGGGGTTTGCGGTCAGCGCGCCAAACGCGAGTCCGGTCAGCCCTTGGGTGTTCGCATTATCAGCTTGGGTGAAAATCACTCCATCGTTCAAAAACCCATCCAGCTTTGGATCAGGAAAGGCGTCAACGCGCGGCGTGCCGACGTTGCCACCCGCGCCGTCCGCAAGTCCCGACGCGTCTTCGATCACGTAGACGTTTCCGCCGCTATCTACCGTCAGCCCGTGCAGAAAAAGATTATTGTCGATCGAAAGACCTTCGACGCAGACTTCGTCTCGATCAGCACGACCGTCAACGTTGTCGTCATAGAGCGCGAGCAGCACGGTGTCGTTGCCGGCTGAGTGTGAAAACACGACTCCGCGCGCGTTGGCGGCGATATCGAGTGGCTGGTCGTTGGAGAATTGGTAAACGTAATAGGGCGTAGTTGAAAGAGTGTCAGGCATGCCGTCGGCATCCGTGTCACGAATGATTCGAAGTTCATTTGAATGAAAATCCGCGACCAGCAGATCGTTGTTGGGGAGCAAGGCGAGAGCGTTTGCGTTGTAGAGACGATTATCGCCGACTGTTACAAGTTGACGAGATCGCGTGGTATCAAACCCGCCAGTGTTTGGATCTCTGACGAGCAACACGACACCTGGCGATGGTTCATTGTTTGGGTCGTTGGGATTAGACGAATTGTAATAACCGCTCGAACAAACGATCGCGAATTCACGTCCGGCTTTCGACGTGCCGGTGACCACCGCGGCGGCTGACCGAAAATTAAAATCCGTGCGCAGGTTGAAAGAGCTCGACGAATTGACCTGGTAATCCCCGTTTGTGTCGAGTGCTACTACCACCACGCCGATCAGCTGGCTGTTAAGAGTGGCGGAGTAAACTTCGTATCGCGCTCCCGAGCGACCAACCGCGATATCAAACGAACCGCCGGTGGCGTCAAAGGTGGTCCGTTCGTCAGCGATCAGGTTTCGGTTGCGATCCACAAACTGTTCATTCGTACCTGCCGCTGAAGTCAGACTCAGCTGCGATGTGTGGAGGACCTGAAACAAAGACGTGCCGGGAAGAATCGGAGTCGTGGCAACGGCTTCAATGGTGTTTAGACTTTGCGGACTATTGAGGTGACGAGACGCGGACGCCGGCGACGATCCGTTTGCCCGATTGCCGGAGGTGTAGCGCACGGCGGTTAAGCGTGGGCCACCGGCTGATACGTAACCATTGGGACGCCCCTTGCCGTAATCGGCGGCAGAAGATTCTTGCTGAGTCGAGAGTGCACGCTGAAGATCCGGTTGCACTTCGTCGACCAGTCGCTGCGCGATGCCTGGAGACGCGAGCAGCAGGACCACTCCCGCTGCGGCCACCATGCCCTGGAACTTCACTGAGTAAAATTTCAAAAGTCTTGAGATTTTCATCGGAACACCCCTACCTGCTACCTTGCTTTCCCGGTTCAAAATTACGCTCGGAGTACCAACCCCAAGCTCGCTGAGGCGGCACTCCGAACGGGTTGAATGAT
>JANLZV010000115.1:0-1772 GCA_031366425.1 Pyrinomonadaceae bacterium
GAATGATCGCCGAGCAAATGATTCTCGCGCGAGTAAACCATGCGCGTTGGATCGCCGGCTTCTTTGTCCGAGTTTGCGGTGTCACTCGTTGAACTCTTGCCCATCTCGACGCTAAGTTTCGTCGCCAGCATCTCGGCCGCCGGGCCATGCGGCGTTGGATCCACTGCCAGCAAAAGCGCGCCGCCGCCGCGAATCCAGTTGAAGACCTGTTCGCATTCTTCGGCGGTAAACGCCGGGCCAGCCGCGCCATCTTCTTCTGCGTCTTCCGCCCCGAGCGGGTTCACAATTATCAGAATTTTGAAAGTCTGCAGCGACTCTTTGGTAAACGGCTTTCGATTTACCGCCAAATGATAGCCGTCACTGAAAAGCAGATCAGCGAAAGGCTTGTAACGCCCGGAAGTGGTTTCAGTGTTGAAGTGTGCTTCGTCGAATAATACGCGCGGGAAGTTTTTAGTGAATGCCGGAGTGTCGACCCTCGCATTGAAGTGCGGATCGGCCACGTGCTGCGAACGAGCGTTAACGCCTATCAGAACTACCAGCAACAGACAGAATGCGAGCGGCTTAAATCTAACGGGCATGATTTCTTGATCTCAGAGCGTGATGGGAGAGCAGCTAACTGCGGAAGCAAAAACTTAAAGATGAGACCGCAACTTCTCCAGCCTTTCCGCCGCGAGTTGCAGCGTCTCATCTTTCTTGCAGAAACAGAATCTGACTTGCTGACGACCCAGCTCCGGCCGGCTGTAGAAACTCGAGCCTGGCACACACGCCACCCCAACTTCGCGGATCAAGTGCTTCGTAAACTCAACATCGTCGGCAAAACCAAATCGCGAAATATCCGTCATGATGTAATAAGCACCGTCCGGCTGAAAAGTTTCAAACCCTGCATTTTGCAAAACTGGTAACAGCAGATCGCGTCGACGCCGATACTCGGCCTGCAACTGATCGTAATATTCCGGCGGCAACGACAGCGCGTAAGCACCCGCGGCTTGTAATGGCGCTGCCGCGCCGACAGTCAGAAAGTCGTGCACTTTGCGAATCGCACTCGTCACCTCGGGCGGCGCGATGCAATAGCCGACTCGCCATCCGGTAACTGAGTAAGTCTTCGACATCGAATTGACGATCACCGTGCGATCGCGCATCCCTGGCAGCTGGGCCATTGAGATGTGCGCAATTTCGGCGTTCTCGCGCGGATAAAGGATGTGCTCGTAAATCTCATCGGTGAAGCAGAGGGCGTCAAACTCCTGGCAGAGCGAGCCGATAAATTCCATTTCACTACGCGTAAAAACTTTCCCGGTCGGATTGTTGGGATTGCAAACGATGATTGCTTTCGTCTTCGAGCTGAAAGCAGCGCGCAACTCCTGCTCGTCAAAAGTCCAATTGGGCGCACGCAGCGGCACGTAACGCGGCGTGGCATCCGAAAGGATCGCATCGGGCGCGTAGTTTTCATAAAACGGTTCGAACACCACCACCTCTTCGCCTGGATCCACCGTCGCCATCATCGCCGCGATCATTCCTTCGGTTGAACCACAGGTGACTGTGATCTCGGTTTCGGGATCAATCTCCAGATTCAGATAACGCTGGGTCTTCGCGGCAATCGCGTTGCGAAAGTCGCGGGCGCCCCAGGTGATCGCATACTGATTGATGTCGTCTGCGATCGCCTGCATCGCGACTCGTTTAATGTCTTCCGGCGCCGCGAAATCGGGAAAGCCTTGTGAAAGATTTACCGCCCCATGCTTGAGCGCCTCGCGCGTCATCTCGCGGATGACAGACTC
>JANLZV010000134.1:0-11957 GCA_031366425.1 Pyrinomonadaceae bacterium
CGCAGAACATGGAAGTTCCCGGCGGGCGGGTCGACGAGGGAACGCGCGAACTAACCGTACGCACCATGGGGCGAATCATCGTGCCTGCGGAGTTCAACAATCTCGTCGTCGGCAGCCGGGGTACTTACTCCGTGAAGCTCAGCGATGTTGGATATGCAGAAGACGGCGCGGAAGAGCCGCGAACCGAAGCGCGCCTCAATGGTCAGCCAGCGGTAACTCTAATTGTTTCAAAGCAGTCGGGACAAAACACTGTGGCCGTGGCGGAGGCAGTCAAGACTCGGCTTGCGGAAATACAAAAGTCCCTCCCGGCGGGATTCAAGACCCAAATAGTTGGCGACCAGTCGATTTTCATCAAGGCTTCGATCGAGTCGATCCAAACGCATTTGATCGAAGGCAGTATTCTGGCCGCGATCGTAGTCTTCATTTTCCTTTGGAGTTTTCGGTCGACTCTGATCGCCGCTACCGCGATTCCAACTTCGCTGATCGCCACTTTCGGTTTGATGGCCGCGATGGGTTTCACCCTCAATCAGATCACCATGCTGGCCCTGACCTTGATGGTGGGCATAGTCATCGACGATGCGATCGTAGTGCTCGAAAATATTTTTCGCTTTGTAGAAGAGAAGGGCATGCATCCTTTTCAGGCGGCCATTGAAGGCACTAAAGAAATCGGCATGGCGGTGATGGCCACTACTTTGTCATTGCTCGCAGTCTTCCTGCCGGTGGGTTTTATGGGCGGCATCGTGGGCCGGTTCATGTCGTCGTTTGGTTTGACTTCGTCGTTTGCGATCGCCGTTTCGCTGCTCGTTTCCTTCACCCTGACGCCGATGCTGGCAGCGCGCCTAATCAAGCGCAGCAATGACGCGGAAGAGGGACCAATCGAGCGTCGGACCGAACCTTCGGACCAGGGATCCAAGCAGTCGAGGTTTTATCGTCCAGTCGATCGCACGTACACGCGGATGCTGGAGTGGTCGATGGCCCACCGCTGGGTGATCGTAGTTGCATGTCTCGTCGTGATCATCAGCATCGTGCCGTTATTCATGTTTGTCGGAAAGAATTTTTTGCCGGTCGACGATCAATCTCAATTTGAACTAAACGTCCGCGCGCCTGAAGGCCACACGTTGGCAGCCACTTCCGCCCTCGCGGAGCGGATTTCTGCCGACGTAAGAAAGCTGCCCGGAGTTTCAGACACGCTGACAACTATCGGCGGCGGCCAGCAGCAACAGGTAAACGTGGCCACGATTTACGTAAAGATGTTGCCGCTCGATGAACGAAGCGTCAGCCAGAGCGACGTCATGGTGCAAACGCGTTCCGAAGTGCTGGCTAAATATCTGAAGGAATTTCCCGGCCAGCTTCGCACGAGCGTGCAGCAGGTTGCCGCAATTTCGGGGGGCGGCTTCCGCAACGCGGACATTCAATATGTGATCGGTGGCCCCGACCTCGGCAAACTAACGCAGTATTCCGAGGCGATGCTGGTCAAGATGAAAACCATCCCCGACGTAGTGGATGCGGATTCGACTTTAGTCACCGGCAAGCCGGAACTTCGGGTGGTTATCGACCGCCAACGCGCCGCGGACCTCGGCGTTCGCGTAGCTGATATCGCCCAGGCTTTAAACACCCTCGTGGCCGGTCAGAAAGTTTCCACCTTTAATGCTGGCACAGATCAATACGACGTTCGCGTGCGGGCGGTCGGCGAATTTCGCGCCAGCGTAGCAGGCCTCAACCGGATGATCGTTTCATCCGCGAAGCTCGGTTGGGTAAGCCTCGACAATCTCGTCCGCGTGGAAGAAGGCACCGGCCCCTCGGCCATCGATCGGCTCAATCGTCAGCGGCAAGTTATGTTGCTGGGAAACGTCCGGCCGGGTGGTTCGCAGGCCGCAGTCATCGAGAAGATGAATGCATTTGCGAAAGAAGTAAAAATTGATCCGGCTTATTCCACAGGTCTGGCCGGACGCTCAAAGGAACTGGGGAAGGCGGGCTACTACTTCATGCTCGCTTTCATCCTGTCGTTTGTTTTCATGTACATGGTTTTGGCGGCCCAGTTTGAATCGTTTGTTCATCCAATCACGATCCTGCTAACCCTGCCGCTGGCAATTCCATTCGGGATAGTTTCGCTCTTGATCACCGGCCAGACTGTAAACATTTTTTCGGGTCTCGGACTCCTGCTGCTCTTCGGCGTAGTCAAGAAAAACGCGATTCTGCAGATTGATCATACTAACCAGTTACGCGAGCGGGGCATGGAGCGACTGGAAGCAATCATTCGCGCCAATCGCGATCGACTTCGGCCAATTTTGATGACGACGATCGCTTTGGTCGCCGGCATGTTGCCGCTGACGATCTCGAGTGGGCCAGGTTCGGGCACGAACCGATCCATCGGAGTGCTGGTGGTGGGCGGGCAATCACTTTGTTTGTTGCTGACCCTCCTGGCGGTGCCGGTTTTCTATTCGCTCTTCGACGACTTGAGCAAGAGCAAAGTTTGGGGTGCGTTTGGCTCACGCGCGACGGGAGCAATTGGCCGTTTGCGACGAAAGACAGCGAGTGCAACGGCGTCGCTGTTGGGCCTGGTCTCGAAACAGTAGTAAGTCTAAAAAGTTTTTATGTTTATGGAATTTCTTACCCAGGAACCGCGGCGCTCGCAAGGCCGGCCGAAAAGTGCGAAGACTTTGTCTTTGCCGCGGCTCGTTATTTCAGTCGGTTTTCTCGCGGCCATCTTTTTCTCGAGTCCCGTGCCTTTTCAAGCGCAGGAGCCAGCGCCTACTCCCACGCCGTCGATTCCAGAGCTGCAAGTGCCGGCGATTGCACCGGATTTCCATCCTGAGCGAAAGCCTTTGCCGGAGTTGGGACGCGTAGGCGTGGAGATGAATCTTCAGAAGCCAATCTCGGTTCGCGAAGCGCTCGCTTTGGCGCTCGCAAACAATAAAGACATTGAGGTGGCCCGGCAAAACGTCAAGATAGCCGAGTTTGATTTGACGGGCGCGCAGGGCGTTTACGATCCTCGTGTCAATTCCGCGTCTTACTATGAACGCATTGTTACGCCGATTTCGAGTTTTCTGAGTGGCGGCTCAGACGGCACGCTGACGCAAACGGATTTCACCTCGACCGCGCGAGTCGATGGATTGACTCCGAAGTTTGGCGGCAACTATCGGCTCGACTTTTCGTCGATCAGGTCGACCACCAACAACCAATTTACAGCACTCAATCCGCAATATCCGACGGCGCTGACATTCACTTACGCGCAGCCTTTGTTCCGGGGCTTGCGTTTCGACAACAGCCGCAGATTGATCGAGATTGCCAAAAAGAATCTGAAGCTTACGGATGCACAATTTCGCCAACGCGCCATTGAGACGATTACCAACGTGCAGCGGGCTTATTGGGACCTTGCGTTTGCGCTTCGCAATCTGCAGGTGCAGCGAGATGCGGTGCGCGATTCGCGGGTGCAACTCGAACACAACAAGCGCCTGGTTACTGAAGGCGCGCTCGCGCCGATCGATGTAGTTGCGGCTGAAGCTCAGGTAGCCGGTTTCGAACAGAGTTTATTTAGTTCGCTGGAAGAAGTTTCGCGGGCAGAAAACAGTTTGAAAAACCTGATCGCGGAGAATCGGCAAGCGGAAATCTGGCGGCTTTCGCTCGTGCCGACTGATTCCGTCGACCTTGCGCCTCCTGACGTTTCGCTTCCCGAAGCCTTGAAGGCCGCGATGGAAAACCGTCCTGAGTTGCAACTCTCAACGGTCGCGCGCGAGATCAATCAGGTCGATCAGAAATTTTTCCGCGAACAGACGAAGCCTGCAATCGATTTAGTTGGAAGTTATGGCCTGGTAGGGTTGGCCGGCACTGCGAGTGGAGGCGTGAATCCGTTTACTTCATCGTCGACTGAATTGCGTGATCGGGTCAATCTGTTGTTAGATCGCGCGCACCTTCCCTTGTTGACTCCGCAACCGGCGCAAAGTATTTCGCCCGATCTCCTGGGCGGATACAATCAGTCGGTTCAAAATCTGTTGGGCAACAAATTCAATAACTTTCGGATTGGCGTGCAGATTAATCTGCCGCTGAGGAATCGTACGGCGCAAGCGCAGCTTGGTCGTTCCCTGGTGGAAGGTCAACGCATTGCCACCCAGCGTGAGCAGCTCGAACAGTCGATTCAGGTTGAAGTGCGAAACGCTCTGCAAGCGGTGCGCAGCGCCGAGGCGCGCTTGCGTGCGGCCGGCATTGCGCGCAATGCGAGCGAACAGCAGTATCAAAGTGAACAACGAAAACTCGACGCCGGACAGTCCACTGTGTTTCTGGTGTTGGAGCGCCAGTCCGCGTTAACCTCAGCACGCGGCAATGAACTCAAGGCGCAAACAGACCTCAACAAAGCGATTGCTGAATTACAGCGAGCCACGGGAAATGCTCTGACGACGAACAGTATCGTGGTGCGAGTGCGCTAAACGATACTGAGCACGGACAAGCGATCCGTAATCCCCGCAAGTCGTTCACCGGAGGAGAGGAATGGACGAAAAGCAATTCCTTGAAACGTGGGAGATCCATAACCGCATCAACCTGTATCTACTCGACGCTATTGAGCCTGCTGCTCTCAGCAGCTTGTCGGCGTCTAAGGGCCGCAGCGTGGGAGAGCAGTTTGCGCACGTTCATAACGTCAGACTGATGTGGCTCAAAGCATCAGCGCCTGACCTGCTCGCGGGATTAGCCAAGATCGAGAAGGAACAGTCGGGAGATTTGAAGCTTTTGCGAAAGTCGCTCGAGGCATCGAGCCAGGCAATTCGATCATTGCTTGGCCAAAGTCTGCAGGCAGGCGGAAAGGTTAAGGGATTTAAGCCTCACGCGGTTGGCTTTCTTGGTTACCTGATCTCACATGAGTCGCATCATCGTGGACAAATCATTTTGTCACTCAAGCAAGCCGGCAAAGTTTTGGATAAGAAGATTCTCTACGGTATTTGGGAGTGGGGTGTGAGATAAACGCGCCGTCGCTCAGCCTAACTTTTCCATCATCATCAAGCCGCCAAGACAAGCCACGAGCACCAGAATTCCGACGATGACATACCAAATGGCTAGCTTGCTTCTGCAAGCCGGACAGCGAACTCGGGTCCAGCTGATTCGTCTTTCACAAACTGGACACTTCATTTTCTTGTCTCCGAATTCGCATTCCTGAAGGTCTGATAATCGCGTCGGTACTGTAGCATATCGCGACTAAAGCGGTATCAGTTATCGAACAGAAGTAATCATGCAGTAAACCGCGGTCGACGTATCACGATCCACAGCGGCCAATGATCCGAAACCTTCACTTCACGATCGATTCCGTTGCCGACGGCTTCCAGGTTTCGCAGCCAAATCCAGTCAAGTTTCAGTTCGATCGGCATCGAAAGCGGCAGGCCAGCAATAATTAGTAATAAAATTAGTAACCAGAAAAATCTTTGCATAATTAACGATAGGGCCGGGACGTCAGCGGATTAATTCAACTGTCCGGCAAGCGCTCCTGGTTTACTCCTAAGATTCAGTTTGCCCGTCTCCCCGGCAAAATCGGTGCCACCAAGTTCCAGGAGTTTGCGTTACAATGCTGCTCAATGACAGAAGCGCAAACTGAACTTGACGTGCTTGGGGTTTTTTCACATCCCGACGACGCCGAGTTGTGTGTGTCGGGCACGTTGCTCAAGTTGAAATCGCAAGGCTATCGCACGGGCGTGCTGGACATGACGCGTGGTGAGATGGGCACTCGGGGCAATCCGGAAATTCGCCACGAGGAAGCAATGGCGGCTGCGCGGATCATGAAACTCGACGTGAGGCTGAATCTCGAACAGCCTGACGGCCACATTTGGCTCAATGAGTCCGCGCGAACGGCCATGGTGAGAATTCTACGCGCTCACCGGCCGAAGGTGGTGCTGACTACTCCCTGGGACGATCCACATCCGGATCACGCCCACACCTGCCACATAGTTCGCGAGGCGGCTCGGCTGGCCACGATGGCGCGTTACGACGAAGAAGGAGGGCAGGCGCCGGCTTCGATGCCCGCGATCATGCATTCGATCTTCTCGCGGCATACTCTCCCGTCGTTTATCGTAGATGTCTCTGAGTTCGTGGACCAGAAGGCGGCCGCGATCAAGGCGCACGCTTCACAGTTTTACAGTGCGGAATCGAAGGAACCGGCGACGCGAATTAGTGACGCCAAGTTTCTCGATCAGATGGAATATCGAATGCGCTACTTTGGTTCGCTCATCGGGGTCGAAGCCGGCGAAGCTTATTACGTCCGCGAGGCCTTAAACGTCGACGATCCGTTAGCGTTATTAACGCGACCGATGAATATCTACTCGTAAAGCCTTATTCCGCTAATCTCACTTTTCATCAAGCACTTCGCGAGCGATTGAGATCAACGCCGTCGCGCGCGGCGAGTCGGCTTCGAAATTTTGCGCGAGGCCCACGGCGCGCTGGTAGTCTTCTTTGGTCAGCGCGCGAAACATCGAAGGTAGATCAAAATTTTCAGTTGAACTGGTGCGGATGGAATTCATGAAGGGTGTCTGAATTTTTAGCGTCAGCCGGCTGTCTTCACCGGTGAAGCCCTCAACTGAATTGGCCGCTCTTACAGCCTCGCCGACTATTTCCCAAGCGCGATTCCGATCGAGCGTGAAGAAAGTGTTGGCGACTCCGATAAGTGCTCGCGGCCGATCTGCTTCGGAACCACCGATGCGACGCGCCTCGGTGGCAGCCTCATCAGCCAGATCGATAGCGCGCTGCCGGTCCGTCTCACCTAGCTGCCGGGCGACCTGACTTAAAGCCCAGACTCGCTGAAAATGAGTCAACTCTCCGGCGCGAGCCAGGACGATTGCTTCCTCAAGCTTCTTCTTGTCGATGTAATTTATTACCAGGCTCATGTCTACATAAGGACGCACCTGTTTGCGGATCTCTGAATCTTCGAGCTTCTCACCGAAGTCGCGAGCGCGCGGATCGCCACGCTCCAGCGAACGCATCATCAGTTCCATGTAGAGCTGATCCCGTTCCTCGGGGGTCTTCGCGCGGCTGATTCGATCGAGCAACGCCTGCTCGGTGTCGGCCGGCTCTTCTTCCGGGCGAATGCCGCGGCGCATCATTTCGTCGTCGCGCTTTCGGGCTTGCTCGCTCACGCTCGCCGAGAGCGCGGCCATTTGTCCACGCATCATCTCGGCGGTTGCCTTCGGGGCAAATTGTTCGAATAGCGGCATCAGTCGCTTGATAATCAGATATTTGCCTTCAATTCCCGAGGTGGTTTTATCCTGGTCTGGAGGAGCGAGGGGCCGCGTCAAAATTTGGGAGGCAGCGGAAAAGAACGCATTGCGGATCTGAGGCGTAGTCTGCGGTGGTGGTCCAGGCCTGCCCATTTGGGAAGTGTTGGTGCCGCCGTTGCGATCGATGGAGATGAACATTTGCGGAGTGAAGAGATAAGAACTTAGCCACGAAACTGTGTTCGCATCCGCTTGTAAATCGTTGCGCGCGAGGGCCAGCAGACGCGAGTAACGGAGATCAGCAGCCGTCGCGTCTTTATCTCTAAGCGACGCGAGAAAACTCAACCCCTGCATGGTTATCGAAGTTAGCGCCGGATCCGCAAACTCAAGCGCGCGAGCGACATCGCTCTCCAGAAGTTGCCGGGCCAAACTCAAGCGTTGGGCGACAGCTTCGGTCAATCCGGAATTGCCACGCCTGCCGGGTTCCGGTAAATCAGAGACGTCTGTTTTGTCGCGTTTGAGTTTTTCCAGGAGCTCCTCTCCTAACGCGCGATCCCGTTTCGCCGCTAAACGCAAAACTTCCGAACGCAGGTTTGGCGGCATCGAACCAACGGCCCCACGACCCTGGGCTTGTTGCCGCTGCATGTCTTCACGGAGCAACCGATTCGCTTCGTCGTCGGCGGTATTAGCAGCGTCCCAGGCTTTCAGAAAAAGACCACGGCTCTGATCCTGATCGACATCCCACAAACCATCCGCAATTCGCGCGAGGGTTCGCGCGCGCAGTTTCTGATCTGAAAAACTGCGTGCCTCATTCGACAGGGAGATCAACAGCGAGAGCGCCAGGGCGCGTTGCTGATCAACCTTAGCCTGGGCTTCTGCTGAAAGTTTGGCGCCTTTGGTCTTAGGTTTGGCCACACGGGAGGGAGACGCTGGTTGCGAAATGCTTCTCTCAACCGTGTCCTGCGCCAAGATCAACGGGGTAACCGAAACCATGAAAAGAAAAACGAAAAGCCGAACGGAAGCCCGAAGCGGCAGTAAAGCGTTGCGGATCATTTTTGTGCTCCCTCGAAGCGGGGTGGTGTAGATAAACGAAGCCGGAGGAATTAACGTAAGCAGCGTCGGTTAGTTCCAAAAGGATCCGCAGTTTTCCTAAACGAAAAAAAGCGGAGATGTTAACGATAAAAACGCGATCTCATGAGGCGAGTAATCTAATTCGGTTTCTGGCGCTAAACGGCGACTACTTCCATCTCGGGATCCACTTCCTGTTTGAGCATGCCTTCAATCGCCATCAAAGTTCCCGTCAGCGAGCTTGGGCAACTTCCGCACGCGCCCTGATAACGAATGCTCAAGGTGTGGTCCTTCAAACCAAGCACTTCAAGGTAGCCGCCATCTCCCATCAAAGCAGGTCTCACTTTTTCATCGAGAATGTCGTTAATTTTCAGCAAGCGCGGATCGTCGCTGATTACCGCAGCGATAGCGCCGCCCACCGCGGCCGGCGAGTTGACCGCGGCCGCCGCGCGAATCGGGACCGCGAGAATCGGGAGCATATCGTCCCAGTCTCCCTGATCTTCTTTCTCAACCGTGATCATCCGATCCATGTAGAACACCGAAACGACGTGTTCGATAGCAAACAGCGATTTGGCCAGTTCGTCTTCGCCGGCCTGTTCAACTGAACTGTACGAATGGGCGGTCCCGTTGCTCACGGCTTCCCGGAGAATAAATTTTACTGCGTTAGGATTGGGCGTTTCTTCGATATCACTGATCTTCGGCATTGCTCGTCTCCGTTTGATAACCACCGGAATCGCTCTTAGACGACTCCTCAAAACCTGAATTAGAGAGACATTATAGCCGCTTTGAGGATTATCCGCAGTGTGAGCCGAGGGGCGGCTGGAAACGTCCCAAGACCAACTCGCAGGCAAGAATGAAAGGAGACTTTTGGCCCTCGATTAACAGAGTCTAAAATCGCGAGTTCGCGTGTTCGGAAACTATTGCCAAAGGGCGGGCCCAGGCATATACTCCGGCCCTCACTTGCCCCCCCTTTCAACCGAAGGTGAGCCAAGTTGAGATGGGACAGGCATTGCGAGGGTGCCTGTCCCGCTTTTTTTGGCAAATGGCCGGAGCGCAGGCATCCTGCCTGCAACGCGTGCGGTGTCTTACGGATCAGAATCGAAAGAGGACTGCACTCACGTCTATTTGGCGCCGGCAAATTTCTCCGCCAGCAAGACCCACTTCCAGCTCGTACCCGACTTAAACGCGCCCAGCCGAATTAAATAAAGATCGACGACCGCGCCGCGTCTTAACTTATTTCTAAACGCGACGGAATCGTCAGTCTTCACGACCAGCCAACGGTTAACTCCGTTCTCGGCAAAGAGCACTTCCGAGGTGTATGGCACCGTGTAGTGTTCCGGATAGCCGGCGTAACGCTGCGCCCACTGCGAGATGATCGCTTTGCGGTTGGGCGTAAGCGGTCGAACCGAACCCTTGTAGACTAGGCGCACTCGCGAAGGAAAAAGATCACCATGGATGAGAGTGGTTGCTCCGCCTTGAGTGTCGCGTTTGAGTTCGTCCAACAGAGGTTTGCCGGCTGTCTCGATTTCCTTCAAGGTTCGCGGTTTGTAGTCTTCCGGCGTGCGGGCCTTTTTGGGCCTCGCGCCCATCGAATCCTGGCCGAAGGTAACGGTTCCCCCAAGCATCAGCGCGAGCAGAACCCACAGTTGGACCGATTTCATTTTGGTCGTCCTCATGCTACTCGGTAATGGTGAACTTAATATCACGGCTGCTCTCCGAAAGTTTCTTGTCGGCCCCGTTGTAGGCCGTTACCTGCCAACGATACGTTCCCTTTTGCAGAGGCTTGACGAGAGTAAACGACGTGTCGTCGACCCGTTCTCCGATGTAGGGAGAGGTGACGCCTGCGTCGTCCGCGTAGATACTAAACTTGTAATAAGCTGCGTCTGGATACGGCTCCCACTTCAATTCGGGGTTTTGAATATTTACCTTTGCGCCGGCCTTGGGATTGACCACTTTGAGATCGCCCTTGAAGAGATGAGTCGGCATGATGAAGAGCGTCTTGTCGGCGGTGACCTCATACTTGGTTGAACTGAGCCCCGCGATTCCAGTGGTGGCAAAGACTGACGTGTCCGTGTCAAAGACGCGTGCTAACAATCCCTCATAAACTTTTGGTTCTACATTTGTGACTACATACTCGCCGTCCTTATCAGTTCGCGCCGTGTAGGTTTTCCCGCCGCACCCTCCGAAATACTGATTGAATTTTTCACACAGCTTGACCTCGATATTTTCCGCCGGCTTGCTGTTGTACAAAACCGTTCCCTGGACGTTGCCGGTCCCCGGCGCGGGTTTGACCTTTTCCACTCCGGGCGCTGTTGTCTCGACCGATACCGGCGTTGACGGCGCTCCCACTCCGGCGTTCGAATTCTTGTTCAGTTTGCAACCAGTCAACGCGACGTTTGCTATGATGCAAACGCACACAAACCCGAATTTGGCAGACGTCATAGGATGGCCCACTCCTGTGTTAGCGGATGTCACGGGAAAACCCGATCTTGAGATTCGTAATTGTAGTCAACGATGCGAAAACGATCCACGAAATTCGCCGACCAAGGCTGCAGATAATTTTCCTGGCAGCTTTCAATTTTGCGCTGGCTTCCAACGACTAAAACATCTAGCCTCTGCACATGAACATCGGCATCACGGTCTATCCAACTTACGGTGGCAGCGGGATTGTCGGCTCCGAGTTGGGAAAGGAATTGGCCGAACGCGGCCACAAAGTTCATTTTATCTCCTCGTCTCTGCCGACCAGGCTCACTAAACTCAGCGAGCGCGTGCGTTTCCATCAGGTAGAGATGATGTCGTATCCCCTGTTCGAACATCAGCCGTACACGCTGGCGCTAGCAAGTATGATGGCGAAAGTCGCTGAAGAAGAAAATTTGGATCTGCTGCACGTCCACTATGCAATTCCTCACTCGATTAGCGGGATTCTGGCGCGCGAGTCGCTCAAGCCAAAACGTTATCTCCCGGTAATCACCACGCTGCATGGCACCGATATCACGCTCGTGGGCGCGGATCCTTCGTATCTGCCAATTACGCGTTACGGCATCGCGCAGTCAGACGGCGTGACGGCGATCTCCCACTATCTGAAAGAAAAAACGCGGGAGACGTTTGAGTTTGACGACGTCGAGGTGATTCCTAATTTTGTCTGTAAGTCGGAATATGCACGGCACTCGGTCCCGGAGTTGCTCGCGTCGCTAGCTACTGACGGCGAGCCGTTGCTGGTCCATGTTTCAAATCTACGACCGGTCAAGCGTCCCGTTGATTGCATTGAAATAATTGCGCGCGTGCTTCAGAAGGGAATTCAAACGAAGCTGGTGATGGTCGGCGATGGTAGCGAACGGCCGCGGGCCGAAGAGCGCGCTCGCGAACTCGGGATTGCGGAACGCTGCGTGTTCGTTGGCGAGCAAGCGAATATAGTCGACTACCTGTCGACGGCGGACGTGTTGTTGCTGCCGTCAGAGCAGGAGTCGTTTGGACTTGCCGCCCTCGAGGCGATGGCTTGTGAGGTGCCCGTCGTAGCTTCACGAGTTGGCGGCGTGCCTGAAGTAGTTACCGACGGCGAAACAGGATTTCTCAGCGAAGTGGGCGATGTCGACAAGATGGCGGATGATGCGGCTCGTCTGCTTTCAAACAAGGAGCTGCGGCGCGAGATGGGATCACGCGCGCGCGCGTCCGCGCTCTCCCGTTACAACACCGACATGGTG
The DNA here is from genome assembly GCA_031366425.1 of Pyrinomonadaceae bacterium. GTDB lineage: Bacteria > Acidobacteriota > Blastocatellia > Pyrinomonadales > Pyrinomonadaceae > PSRF01. The sequence continues at coordinate 11,957 of JANLZV010000134.1, forward strand.
A
>JANLZV010000425.1:0-3721 GCA_031366425.1 Pyrinomonadaceae bacterium
ACAACGGGCGGATAATTCATTTTGGGGTACGCGAGCACGCGATGGGATCGACGCTGACGGGTATTTCTCTAAACGGCGGTTTGATTCCCTACGGCGGCACGTTTCTTACGTTTTCCGATTACATGCGTCCCGCGATTCGACTGGCAGCGTTATCAGAAGTGCAGGTTATTTACGTTTTCACTCATGATTCGATCGGCCTCGGTGAAGATGGACCAACTCATCAACCAATCGAACACATTGCCGCGTTGCGTGCTATTCCGAATTTATTCGTGATTCGGCCGGCGGACTCGGCTGAGGTAAGCGAAGCCTGGCGAATCGCGATCCTCAGACGTCACGCTCCTACTGCCCTGGCTCTCACTCGGCAAAAAGTGCCGGTGATTGATCGGACCCGCTTCGCGACCGCAGACGGCTTGCGTCGTGGCGGATACATTCTGGCTGAAGCGGAAGCCCTTCCGTCGGCGGGCGCCCCTGGCGAAATGAAAGGTGTGCCCGATCTAATCATCATCGCCACCGGCTCGGAAGTTTCACTGGCGCTGGATGCGCGCGAGAAGCTTCAGGGCGAAGGCATCGCCACGCGCGTGGTTTCCATGCCGTGTTGCGAGCTTTTTGATGAACAGCCGGAAGAATATCGTAATGAGGTGTTGCCTCCGTTAGTCACAGCCCGCCTCGCGATTGAAGCCGGCGTTCGTCAGGGTTGGGACCGGTACGCTGGTCCAGCGGGCGATTTTATTTGTCTCGATCGCTTCGGCGCCTCGGCCCCTGGGGACGTGGCGCTGCGCGAATTGGGTTTCAACCTCGAAAACGTTTTGACGCGCGCGCGCGCTTTGGCTTAAGCGCAGCAGCTACTTCGCCAACCTGCAAGAAAATAAAATGCGAATCGCTATCGGCGCCGATCACGGCGGTTACCCGCTCAATGAAATCATCATTAGTGAACTGCGCGAGGCCGGCCATGAGTTGGTCGACTTTGGCACACACGACGGTTCCCAACCCGATGACTATCCCGATTATGCGTTGAAAGTGGGCCAGGCAATTCAGGCGAACGAGGCCGAAATAGGCATCCTCGTTTGCGGCAGCGGCGTGGGCGCTGCGATGGCGGCCAACAAACTCGCTGGAATCCGCGCCGCGCTCTGCGGCGATACTTACTCCGCGCATCAATGCCGCGAACACGACGACTGCAACGTGCTCTGCCTGGGTGCGCGCGTTACGGGAGTAGAGCTCGCTCTGGAAATCTTACGGGCTTTCGTCTCGGCGGAGTTTAGCGGTGAAGAACGGCACCGCCGCCGCTTAGCGAAGGTTAAGGCCTTGGAAGATCTTTAGAGGCAGCTGCGAGGCTGATCCTACGAGGTTTTCGCCACCACAAATCGCAGCGCACCGGCCATCACTTGAAACTCCACCGGCGTCACCCCGCGTACGTTTCCATCAGCCTCAATCGTCATCGCGTCCTCGGGCGAGAACGTTTCAATCGCAACCTTCTGACCCTGAATAACTCTCACTTTCGGATTGGCGAGGTGACCACCCCGATGAATTCGCGCCAATTCGCGGATGACCTCCACGCGATTGAGACCTGAAGCGCAGACGACGTCGAGCTTACCGTCGTCGAGCTTCGCTGCAGGCGATAGCATCATGCCTCCGCCTGCGTAAAGCGCGTTCGCGACGGCTACGAGGTTCATCGGCCGCTCGATTTCTTCACTTTCGTCAATCGTGATTTTCACCCGCCGTTCACGCCACCTAGCCAACCCCGCCAACGCTGCCGCAGCAAACCGTCCCTCGCCGGAAAACCTGCGCATGAATTTGCCCTGCGCGGCGACGCGCGCTGCCGTCTCGCCTCCAATTCCCATGGTTGAGGCGTTGAGGCAAATGAAGGGCTTAAGATATCCGTTACAACGCCCATAGAGCAGATCAACGACTCGCGTGGTCGCGACACCTGGTTCAGTGCAATGGGCGATCAGGGTCCGGATCCATTCGTCTAAAGGCGCGCGGTGTCCGGTTAAGCCGCGCGCAAAGTCATCACCGGTGCCTGCGGGCAGGATTGCTAAAGACGCGGCGTGATTAATCGCGCGTGGTAGTTTTTTTAACTCCGGGTCAAACTCAAAGAAACCTTCAGCTGCTTCACTGAGCGTTCCATCGCCGCCTACGATCGCGATGGTAGTCTTTCCGTCCTGCAAGGCTTGCTGAGTTCGCACAGTCGCATCTCCGGCCCGTCGGGTTTCGTAGGATTGAAAGGCTATGCCGTTCGCTTCAAGGTATTTTCTGATGTTGGGCCATGCAAGGCGCGCTCGCGCGGCGGCGTTATTGACGATGATGAGGGGCTGGTCGGGCATCGGCAGGTAGATAGTAGATGGTCAATCGCAGCTTAGTAAACGCACATTGGTCTGCTTTCGCGATTCGACCTGCAAACAGCAAGAAAGACCTGACAGGGCCAGGTCTTTCTTGGACGATTCAAATGCGACTAAATTACAAACGGGCTTTGGCGCGCCGGGCAGACAACGCGAGGTCACGCGCGCGTGGCATTACTTCGACCGCGCGGTCGATTTGCGGATCATTTTCATTGAACACTTCTAAAGCTGCCAAAGAACCGTAGGCGGCCGTTGCTACTTCCCAACGCAGCTGACGCTCAACAAAGGGGCGCGCCTTTTCCACCTGTTGGGCCGTCACTTTGAAACCCGGCTTCCCGGCCACAAAGGTCTTGAACTCCTTAAAAAGTGCGTCGTTAACCGGAAAATCCGACGGGGCCACATCGTGGTTGTATTCGATTGGCGTAGCGATGCGGTAGCTTTCGAAACCGGCGACGCGCCCGGAAACCAATTCCAGGGAAAACGCGAAGATTGGATTGATCAGCCGACCTTCACCGGGCTTAAACAGCGCCGGCTTTGCCAACTCGTCCGGCGTGATTCCGCCGCCGCCATAGACGGTGCGTCCAGTGTCGGTGCGACTCTCTGGACCAGTCGGCGGTGCCGATATCGTCGCGCTTCGATCAGCCGACAAACCGCCCCGCGTGTAGTAATCGTAAAAGCCGCCGTTCGAGTAGTCGCGTTGAATGAGTCGACCTGACGGGGTGAAATATTTCGCCACCGTTAGTAACAGCGCAGAGTCATGCTCGAGCTCAAACGGAAGTTGGACCAGACCTTTGCCGAAAGTATTCTCGCCGACTATCAGCGCGCGATCGTGATCCTGCAGAGCGCCTGCGACAATTTCAGAGGCGGAAGCGCTTTCGCCATTTACCAAAACTACGAGTGGAATCTGATCAGGACTTTGATTCTGCGCCCGGAACGGTTCCGTCGCACCGGCGATCCTTCCTTTTTGCGTGACGATTAACTGGCCGCTTTGTAAAAACGTATTGGCTACCCTGACGGCCTGAAACAACAAACCACCGCGGTTGCCACGCAGGTCGAGAATCAACATCTTCATTCCCTGCGTATGCAGATTCTCCAGCGCCACTTCAAATTCATTCGCAGTTGTCTGCGTGAAGGTGCCGGTCATGGCTACATACCCGACTCCGGGTTTAATCAGATAAGCCTGGGGAATTGAAGGCACCGACACGGCATTGCGAGTTATCGTGTAGGTGTCAGATTTCTTGGTAGCAGCGTGTTCGACCGTAACTTTCACGACTGTGTCGCGCGGTCCCAGCAAAAACTTACGAACTTCAGCGAAGGGTATGCCAACCATCGACTGGCCGTCAATCGCGGTAATGCGATCGCCGAAGCGCAAGCCGACCTTTGCC
>JANLZV010000159.1:0-3783 GCA_031366425.1 Pyrinomonadaceae bacterium
CCATTCGTTCCAGACCGGAGGATCGACCGCCTACGCGCCGGCTGCGACAACGATTCTTCAGGGCTCGCTCGCATCCGGCAGCTTTTCGAATCTGGCGGGGAATGACGCGAGCTACTACACTGTAAACTCAACGAACAGCGGTAACACGCGCTTTACTGATTGGTACGCGAGCGCGACGATTTCGCAGGCGGCGAGTTCGGTGTCTACTTTAACTACGACCTATGACGGTAACTATTCTCGCAGCGGCAGGACACAAACTCTTTATCTGTACAACTGGTCAACCAGCGCCTGGACGCAGATTGATTCCAGATCAGTCGGCCAAACCGATGTGACTATCACAAACACACAAACGTCGCCGGCGAATTTCATCTCCCCAACCGGCCAGATTCGTGCGCGCGTTTTAGGGTCCGGCGGCGCTAGCAAATCATTTACGTGCTCTGGCGATCAGGTGCGATTCGTAGTAGACACCTCTGGCTCGAGCATCTCGCAAGCGCAGCCGGTTAATCGCCCGCTGCTGTTCGCGAATCTCGTTCCGTTTGTGTTCCAGCAGGAACATTTGCCTGGGTCGCTACCGCTTGGTCCGATGGCGAAAAAGCGGAGTTATGATTTCAGCCTGTGAATTGTTGGTAGGAACAGCAGATCGATTCACTATTAAGATCGGTTTCGGTGTTAGGGGCACGGCATGCCGTGCCCCTACGCTCGCCGGTTACAAGTTTGTAGAACGATCGCGAGTTTTCCACGTATGGCAGTAAGACCGATAGTTGAACATCCAGCGCCGGTGCTTTTGTCACCCGGCGAGCCGGTGGCGAATTTTGACGGCGAATTGGAAGCGCTGGTTCGGGATATGTTTGACACGATGTACGACGACGGCGGTGTTGGGTTGGCTGCACCGCAGATCGGTTTGTCGCTTCGTTTGTTTGTGATGGATTGCGACGGAGTAAAGCTCGTCGCCGCCAATCCCGAAATCGTTTCTGTCGAGGGAGAGCAAAGTGGCGAGGAAGGCTGTCTCTCGGTTGGTAAAGTCCACGCAAATCTCAAACGACCCGAGCGCGTGGTGCTACGAGCCCACGATCTTGCCGGAAAAACGTTTGAACGAGAGGCGACGGGCCTCGCGGCACGTTGCTTCCTGCATGAGACTGATCACTGTGATGGCATTTTGTTTATTCAGCATTTGAGTTCTTTGCGCCGGGATCTGGTGGCCAGAAAATTTCGCAAACTAAAAAAGAAGTGAACGACGAATCATGAAAAAACTTAAGGCAGTGTGTCTCGCGGTATTTGTTTTCATTGTTGCGGTCAACAGCTTCGCGACCGTTCCTCCGCAATCTGAAGCTGCGATCAACGCGATCCGGCGGGAGTATGCCGCCATCAACAAACGCGTTTCGCGTTACCGGAAAGTGAAGAAAGAACTGTCTGGCTATTCGCTCGAAGGCGGCGATCTCACCGCGTATTTCAGCGGCCCAGCGATCGTGAAGATGGTGGCGAACCACTACGGCGAAAGCGGCAGCGCGGTGGAGGAGTACTACTATTCGAATGAGAAACTAATCTTCGTTTACCGTAAGGATTTTAGTTACGATCGGCCCATGAGCGGAAAGGTGATTGCAACGCGAGAAAGCCGGTTTTACTACTCAGACGATCGGCTGATTCGTTGGCTGGGCGCGGGTGGAAAACAGATGCCGACGGGTTCGACCGAGTTTGAGGAGAAGCAGAAAGAGTTTCTCGAAGCTTCAAGCGGATTCAGAAAAGGCGCTCTCCTCAAGGGTCGCGTGATCGAAGCGCCTTAGCGGCAACAAGATATCCTCGCAGTCCTCAAGCAAGTCCCGAGATCACTAAAAGACGCGGTCGTAAAATAAAAGCAGGAATGCCATGACGAAGGCCGAGATGCCCGCCAGCACAAGGAAGATAGGGGTGCTGCTGGTGGACTGAATGGGGCTGTTCTTCATGATCTCCTCACGCAACGGCTTATTCAGCACGAGGAGAATTTCGATGGCACCCATCAAGATTAGAAACGTCGCCAGAATAATTTTCCACATATTAATTACGGACCATGTCGGAAGACGCTCTGCTGCTCACTGCTCACCGTACCTGAGCCCTCCCTAACGGTCGGGTTTCCGCTGTGACTATGGCCGCTGGCCCCAGGTTGGCGGCGGTGGCTCCTTCGTCATGCGATCAACCGGGTGTTCTTTAAGCTGACGCATGGCTTCTTCGACGGCGCGTTCGAGTTGCGGATCGCGTCCGGCGATTACGTCTTTGGGCCAGTTTTCCACGTCGATGTCCGGGCCCACTCCCTCGTTTTCGACCGCCCACTTTCCATCTCTCGTAAAGAAACCACCGCGCGGCGCGATCATTGATCCGCCGTCAATGAAGGTAGGCGTGTCGGCCGTATGGACCAGGCCGCCCCAGGTACGCTTGCCGACAAGCAGGCCGATCTTCCGACGCCGGAACATGTAGGGCATCAGATCGCCACCCGAGCCGGCCATCTCGTTGATGATCATCACCTTCGGCCCCCAGATTCCCGCAGCGGGACTGGTAAACGGCATGCGATCGCCGGCGACGTTGTTGAAGTAGCCGTCGAAATCGCGCTGCAAGACGTCGATGATGTAGTCTGCCGCCGAGCCGCCACCATTGAAGCGTTCGTCGATCACCGCACCTTTTTTGTCCTGCTGTGAAAAGTAATAGCGATTAAAACTCGTATAGCCGGGCTGGCCCGTGTTGGGAAGGTAAACGTAAGCGAGTTGGCCACCGGAAAGTTTTTCCACGAGCCGGCGGTTGGATTCGACCCAGGCGCGGGTGCGCAAACCCTGTTCACTTGTTACCGGAACCACTACGACTTGCCGCGCGCCTTCCATGGTCGGCTTGCTGTTTACAGTCAAAGCCGTTTGCCGGTTGGCGGTGCCATCGAGCAGGCGGTAGATGTTGTCGGGAGCTTTCAACTCGATTCCGTTGATCGCGATGATGTAGTCGCCGACGGAGACGTTGGCGCCGGGAGCGGCCAGCGGAGCGCGCAGATCAGGGTTCCAATTCTCGTTGTCGTAAATCCGGATGACTTTGTAGCGGCCATTTTCGATCGCGAAGTCGGCGCCGAGCAGGCCGCCAAGGGACGGGGTTACTTCAGGCAGATCGCCGCCGCGCACATATGAATGGCCGATTGCGATCTCGGCTCCCATCATGTCGAGCAGGTAATTGAGATCAGCGCGGTGCATCACGTATGGCAGCAGCTGACCATACATCTCTTTCATCTTCGGCCAGTTGGATCCGTGCATGTTAGGCACGTAAAGATAGTCACGCTGTTTGCGCCAGCCTTCGTTGAATATTTGTTTGAACTCTTCCTTCGGTTCGAGATACATCCGCAGCCGCGCGTTGAGCCGGCCCTGACCTGCTTGCGGCGGATTCTTATCAGCGTCAACTAAAAAGAGCGAAGGCGCCGGCGGTTGCGCGCCGGGGGCAGGTGGTCCACCTGCGGCGGCAGCACGATAGAGAAGCTTATGTCCGTCAGCGCTAACGTCGTAAGCGGCCACGCCGGTCACGAAGCTGGCGGCTTTGCGATCAGTCAATTTGTAGCGCCAAAGTTCGTTACCGCCGCCGCCGGGTCCCGGGGCATTGCGCGGAGTTTCGAGGTAATAGACGGTGCCATCGGCCCTGGCCAGAAGTTGTGAATACTGGCGTTCAGGAACGCCGGCTACGGAAACGATTCGTTGCGACAATCCATCAAAATCGATCTGAACATTGATCGGCGGCTTCCCGCGACGCGCCGCCGGGCCGCCGGGTTCATCCGATGACGGTTCG
>JANLZV010000162.1:0-3716 GCA_031366425.1 Pyrinomonadaceae bacterium
GACCGCCTGACTGAAGGTCAGAGCAGGCAAGTACTGGAGGGTTGATTACCATGGCTAGAGACGAACGTGACACACTCGAAATTCTTCAAGAAGAACTGGACTTCATCGAGAAGGGTGGATATGGCCGATCGGTTCGCACGCCGTGGGTGCCAAAATCCATCTTCCAGGACTCTCTCAGTTGTCTTAACTACGGCTATCCATACCGTGCTCACCCATGCAATGAATGCCGCTTGCTCGATTTCGTCAGCTCTGAGCACCGCGTCGATGATGTTCCTTGTCACCACATTCCTTTGAATGAAGCCGGAGACACTATCGAAGCACTGGAAGCTGGGGATAACGAGGCTAAGTTGGAGCGACGGGTTGGAGGCTGGCTTCGTGCCAAGATTAAGGAGATCGGGGAGGAACGCGCGACCCAGGCGATCGTCAGAGCCGGCAACCGAGGTTAGAAAATGAAACGGAGGCTTACCTGATAGTCATAGTGCGAATAGCTCCGGCAAGATCGGTGCTGGCCCAAAACAGAAAGGCTCGCAATCCTTGAGGTTGATGCGCTGCTGGATGTTTGAGATTGGTGGAATAGGAGGTCAAGTCATGATACGCGGAAGTTTTATAAATCCCCCCACCGGTGTTTTGCCATTTGAAATGTTTCGCTCGTTTGCCCCGGTGTTTGATCAGAACTGGCCATTCACCGCCTGGACGCCGCCGTGTGACATCTATGAGACCGACAAGGAGATCGTGCTCAAGATGGATCTGCCGGAAATGCGTCAGGACGACGTGCATGTGACTCATGAAAACAATGTGCTCACCTTGCGCGGTGAACGCAAATTTGCAGCGTTCGTCAACCGGGAAAATTATCGGCGCATCGAGCGCAGCTACGGCGAATTCATGAGGAGCTTCACGCTGCCGGCATTCGTCGAAGAAGACAAGATTGTCGCCGACTTCAAGGAAGGCGTGCTGACAGTGATGCTGCCGAAACGTGAGGACGCCAAGGCGAAGCAGGTTGACGTGGAGGTCAACTGATCGCTTCGTCCGTTTGAGTTCGCGATGTAACCCTCTTCCGAAATCCGCAGGCGGTCTGAATGAGAGATCGCCTGCGGCGTCATTTGGAGAACAGTTTAAGAAAGCTAATCATGCAGCCACAAACCACCACTATAGACGGCAATGAAGCGGCCTCCTACGTCGCTTACAAAACTAACGAAGTGATCGCGATTTATCCGATCACGCCGTCGTCATCCATGGGCGAGTCGGCAGACGCCTGGGCCGCGGTGGATGAGAAAAATATCTGGGGCATGACGCCGTTGGTGCGTGAAATGCAATCCGAAGGCGGCGCCGCCGGAGCGGTCCATGGCACGCTGCAAACCGGTTCGCTAACGACTACCTTCACGTCGAGCCAGGGCCTGCTGTTGATGATCCCCAACATGTTTAAGATCGCCGGTGAGCAAACGAGCACGGTCTTTCACATTGCCGCCCGGTCCGTAGCGACGCATGCCCTTTCGATCTTTGGCGATCATAGCGACGTAATGGCTACACGCTCGACCGGTTGGGCAATGCTGTTCGCCAACTCCGTGCAGGAGGTTATGGACTTCGCATTGATTGCCCAGGCCGCGACGCTGCGCTCGCGCGTTCCTTTCCTGCACGTCTTTGACGGCTTTCGCACTTCACACGAAGTGATGAAGATTGAAAAACTCTCAGAAGAAACAATCCGCGAGATGATGGACGAACAACTGGTTCGGGCTCATCGCGGACGCGCGCTGACGCCTGATCGGCCGGTCATGCGCGGCTCGGCACAAAACCCTGACGTCTTTTTCCAATCGCGTGAACGGGCCAACTCTCTCTATCTGGAAACGCCGGCAATTGTCGAAGCAGAGATGCAGAAATTCGCTTCGCTCACCGGCAGGCAATATCACCTCTTCGACTATGTCGGCGCGCCTGATGCCGAACGAGTAATTGTCATGATGGGCTCCGGCTGCGAGGCGACTGAAGAAACTGTGGCGGCTCTGCGCGCTAATGGGGAAAAGGTTGGTTTGCTGAAAGTGCGTCTGTATCGCCCGCTCTCGGTCGAACGTCTGGTAGCTGCACTGCCGCGTTCGGTAAGAGCGATCGCTGTGCTTGATCGAACGAAAGAACCAGGCAGCGCCGGCGAGCCGCTCTATCAGGACGTGATTACCGCGATCGCCGAACAAGCCTCATATTGCACTGCCGACTTTGCGCTAACGCCGCAGGTAGTCGGCGGTCGCTACGGTCTCGGGTCAAAAGAGTTCACGCCAGCCATGGTCAAGGCTGTTCTTGACGAGTTGAGCGAGGAAAGGCCGAAGAACCATTTCTGTGTGGGTATCGAAGATGATCTGACGTTCACTTCGCTTCCGGTCGATCCAAACTTCGGTACCGAACCGGAAGATCAGGTGCGCGCCATGTTTTGGGGACTCGGCGCTGACGGCACAGTCAGCGCGAACAAGAATTCGATTAAAATCATTGGCGAGGAAACTCCCAACTACGCGCAGGGATACTTCGTGTACGACTCAAAGAAGTCAGGAGCGATGACCGTTTCGCACTTGCGCTTTGGCGCCCAACCGATCAAGAGCACCTACCTGATTCAACGCGCAAACTTCATCGCGGTCCATCAGTTCAATTTCCTGGAGCGCTATCCGGTGCTCAAGGCGGCGATCGGTGGCGCCACATTGCTGCTCAACAGTCCTTACGCGGCTGCGGAAGTTTGGGAACATCTGCCGGGAACTATTCAGCAAACGATCATTGACAAGCACATCAAGGTCTACTCGATCAATGCAAACGCGGTCGCCAAAGAAACGCAAATGGGCAATCGCATCAACACCATCCTGCAGACGTGCTTCTTCGCCATCAGTGGAGTGCTGCCGCACGAAGAGGCCATAACCAGGATTAAAGAATCGATTCGTCAGACTTACGGCAAACGCGGCGAACCGGTCGTACGGCAAAACTTCGCAGCGGTGGACGCGGCGCTGGAGCAGCTGCACGAGATCCCGATTTCCGCGCAGGCTACGAGCACACTCGAATCCTCGACCGCTATCGCGGACCACGCCCCTGAGTTTGTACGACAAGTGACCGGGGTAATTATGGCTGGTCGCGGCGATCAATTACCGGTGAGCGCGTTTCCGCTCGACGGCACCTATCCGGTCGGCACGTCCCAATGGGAGAAACGGAATATTGCGCTGGAGGTACCGGTCTGGGAACCCGATCTCTGCATCGAATGTGGCAAGTGCATCATGGTCTGTCCGCATGCAACAATTCGCGCCAAGGTGTGCGATGAGACTGACCTCGCGAGCGCGCCCGACGGTTTTAAGCACATCCCAGCCAAATGGCGCGAGCTTCCTGACAGTCTCTACACGATTCAAGTCGCGGTCGAAGATTGCACCGGCTGCAAGCTCTGCGTTGAAGTTTGCCCCGCTGTAGACAAAAAGAACCCATCGCGCAAGTCGCTCAACATGCATCCGCAACTGGCGCTGCGCGAACGTGAGCGCGCGAACTGGAATTTCTTCCTTGACTTGCCGGAGATTCAAAAGAACGGTCACCTCGGTTTTGGCTCGGTGAAGAATGTGCAGTTGCTGCAACCGCTATTCGAGTTTTCGGGCGCGTGCGCCGGTTGCGGTGAAACGCCGTACATCAAACTGCTGACGCAACTCTTCGGCGATCACGCCATCATTGCAAACGCCACCGGGTGTTCCAGCATCTTCGGCGGCAATCTC
>JANLZV010000242.1:0-2489 GCA_031366425.1 Pyrinomonadaceae bacterium
CACGACGAACTGACCGGATTACTAACCAGTAAGTCTTTCTTTTCCGAGTTGCGCCGCGAGGCCGCGCGCGCAGAGGCCGAGTCCAGACCCTTTTGCGTGCTGATGATGGATCTGGACCATTTCAAGCGAGTTAACGATACCTACGGACACCTCGTGGGCAGTAATACTTTGGAAGAGACTGGACGGATCATCAAGGAAGCCCTGCGCGCCGGTGATGTAGCTTCCAGATTTGGTGGCGAGGAGTTTGCGGCGTTCCTGCTTGAGGCAAACTACGCACAGGGTCTGGTTGCGGCCGAGCGCGTCCGCGTGGCGATGGCCCAACATAAGTTTTCCGCCAGTCGGGTCGATTCTCCGGACAGCGACGCCAAACATCAACTCACGATCAGCATCGGCGTGGCCGCTTATCCTGACGACGCGCGTGATCCCATTCAACTAGTTGAACTCGCTGATTCGGCGCTCTATCGAGCAAAACGAAGCGGTCGCAATCGCATCTGCGCTTACCGCCCGTCGTTGGCGGTTACCGAAAACCTGCTCCTTCCGCGGCGCACTTCCTGACTCCATACAACGATCCGCGCGAGATCGGGCGTCTTTAATGAAACGCAAATGGCCGCCAGGCGTTTACTCTTTGGAGACCGAGGTCGGTTTTATGGTTGGTTGCGCGCCTTTCTGGGGGGCGTGTTATGCTTCCTTCGCAGTCGTTGCACAACGTTTTTTCAAATTAGAAGGTCAGAGTGTCTACCAGACTTAACCTCGCAAGTAAGCCTTTCAACAATCGGATACTGCCGTGGGCGGTGACCGCGGTGGTGATCTTGATTTCGCTAGTGGCCCTTGCGTTTATCTTCCGATCAACTCAGCGAACGTCGCTTGAAGCTCGTAGTCTGCAGAACGAAATCAACGCGTTGCGCCAGCAGGAGCAGTCGCTGCGTCAACAAGCGGAAGCGGTTAAGAATTCCCTCACACCCCAACAGCTGCAGACGCTGACAGCCGCGCATACGCTCCTCGATCGCAAAGGATTTTCATGGTCGCAACTGTTTGCAGATCTAGAGTCGGCGTTGCCGGGAACTGTACGCGTTAAGCGCATCGCCGTTCGCGGAGTAGCAAAGCAAGGTGACCAGACCGTAACCGAACTGGAGTTGACCGTGTCAGCCAAGACTCCAGCTACAGTGACCGAGATGATCGCCGATATGGACCGCGCCGGTATTTTTCATGCTGAACTTCGCTCTCAAAATTTACAACGTGGACGCGGCGAGAGCGGAGCTGAGTATGAGTTATTTGTCTCTTACCGCCCGCGCGCTGGTTCAGCGATCAGTAGTCCCACTGTGGTCTCCAACGTCCCATCGCGTGATATTCCCAAAGGGGAGGGTCGATGAACGAACAACCTGGGTCAATGCGCCGGACCAGCAACATGGTCAGGACCCGACTTGAGAGCATCAACGTCTCCCGGCAAACCGGGATTCTCGGTCCTGCGGAAATCGTGGCCCTCGCGGGAAGCGGATTGATCCTGTTGCTCGTCGTTATTAGTTACCTGTATTTTCTGGTGCCCGCACGCTCGAATCTCGAAGTGTTAAAACTGGAAAGGGCCCGTCTGCAAAGCCAACTGAAAAACTCACAGGCTGTCGTTCGCCAGGGACAAAGCACCGAGGCCACGGTGCAGTCAATAACTCAAAGCCTGGATGGGTTCGAAAGTAAGCGCCTGCTGAGTTCGGACAGTGGCCGCATGGTTCTTTATGAAGGCCTCAACCAGTTGATCAGAAAGAACGGACTTCGAAACACCTCTGGCCCCACCTATACGCCGCTCGATCCCGCCGGACAGAAACCGGGAGCGACCGGAGCGAAGTCGGCCAGTTCTAAATGGCAAAGCATCTATCCGGGGATCGCCATCAGCGTGACGGTTGAAGGACAGTATCAAAGCCTGCGCCGGTTTGTTCGAGATCTTGAAAGCAGCAGACAGTTCGTCATCATCAATAGCGTTGAGTTAGAAAGTGCGACGGAGACTAATACTGCGGTGAACGCAGATGGCAGTCCGGCCGGTGGCGCGCGCGGGACCTTGGTAAGTTTGCGTTTGGAAATGGCTACCTACTTTCAGCGAGGCGTGGGCGGGCCGAGCGTGGTTGATGCGGTGACCCATTGAAGACTATGCCGGCTGGTGATATTACAAATCCGCGAGAGCGCAAGAAACTGATTGGCGCGGCCATTCTGGGCCTGCTGGCTATCATTCTGCTCTGGTGGACCTTTTTCGGATTTGGAGGCAGCGGTAACAAAGCTTCGCAGAAGCCAAATGCTACGCCGACACCTGCGCCTATTCGAGCTTCTAATCGAATCCAAACTGAGCCGCCACCCGAAACCAGGGGCGATCTGCTCGATCAGCTTCGACCAATCAACTGGGAGTTTGCGGCAGTTGCCGCCTCTGAGGCGAAGCGCAACATTTTTGTCTATTACGAACCTCCGCCTCCGGTCCAAAAGGAATCCGTAATTCCCACGCCAACGCC
>JANLZV010000262.1:0-3512 GCA_031366425.1 Pyrinomonadaceae bacterium
GATGGGCGACGGCGCAGGTCGGACACTCGAAGTCGGTAAACTCAACGAGAGTAACCGAGGCATTGGGGTTACCGCGACTTGGCTGATCGTCCACGGCAATCTGATACTGCGGCTGCGGTGGAGGAGTCACAAAGATTTGGATCTGCGCCGCGCTGCGCAAGCGGCCGGCAAAGCTTGACTCAGCGTCGCTCTGCGCCCTGCTCTTGAGGTAATCGATAACCTGCGTCTTCATCTGGGCAAACTCGCCGTTTATCCGCGGCTTGTTTTCGTTGTAAAACTTCAGCGCCTCAGCCTCAGATACGACCGCCACTTTCGCGGTGACTTCGCTTGCCAGCAGCGAAGTGGTGGTGATGGCCCGCTTCTTAGCCTCCTGTTCAAGCAGCGTATCGTTAATCCTTAGCTCAATCTCCTGTTTGCGCAGGCTGTAGACTGATTCCTGCACGCTGAAAATCAGCGGCTTCAGATTGTCTTCCACGTCGCCGGAGGTAATGTTTTTACCGTTGACGGTGGCAAACACTCGCGCGCGCGCGGCGGCGGTCAGTGCAGGTGTTATGGCTGTGGTCAATATTTTCACTGTCGCCGCCGCACGCAGTTGGTCGGCCAGCTTCTTGGCGGCGTCTCGCTGACGCTGATCGGTGAGGTAACTGATGATGTCCTGCTTGGCCGCCGCAAACTCGGCGGTAATCTGTGCCTTGTTTTGATCGTAGAACGCACGGGCTTCAGCTTCTGTAGGCGCGACTGTTTTCGCGACCACTTCGGTCTCCAGCAGTTTCGTAGTAGTCATCCCCCGCTTTTTGGCTTCAGCCTCCAGCAGGAAAGAATTGATCTGGAGATCAACTTCGCGGTTGCGCGCGTCGATCACTTGTTGATGAAGCTCCTTAATGCGTTGTTGAGTTGCTTCAGTGATGTCTAATTTGGAAATCCGGATTCCGTTGACGGTGGCCAACACTTCGGGCAGCGTCTTGTCTTCACAGCCACAATCATCAGCCGACGTCGTCGTTGGCTTAGAGGCCGGCGGTTGCGGGCGACTAACCTGGGCATTAACGCAGACAGGAAGTAGCAAGCAGTATGCAATGGCAAAAAGAGCAGTCTTTTTCATTGAACCTCAGTATTAGCTGAACTTAATTGGAATCCTACGAGAGTGCCTGAATGGCTTCCCGTGCGTAGTAAGTAAGAATAATATCGGCGCCCGCGCGCTTAATGCTGGTTAGAGTTTCCATCATCACGCGTTGTTCGTCGATCCAGCCTCGTTGGGCCGCCGCCTTAATCATCGCGTATTCACCTGAGACGTGGTACGCCGCCAGCGGCAGGTCAAACTGATCGCGGAGCATTCTCAGGATATCGAGATTGACCCCGGCCGGTTTTACCATCAGCACGTCAGCGCCCTCGGCATAGTCGAGTTCAGCTTCGCGCAGGGCTTCGCGAGCATTGGCGCTGTCCATCTGATACGCGCGCCGATCCCCAAAAGCAGGCGCGCTATCAGCGGCTTCGCGGAATGGACCATAAAAGGCTGAGGCATATTTAACTGCATAAGCGAGAATGGGAATATGCTCAAACCCTGCATCATCGAGTGCTTCGCGAATTGCGCTGACCTGGCCGTCCATCATCGCGGAAGGGGCGATTACATCTGCTCCTGCTTCAGCCTGGCTGACAGCCGTGCGAGCTAACAACTCAAGAGAAGGATCGTTTAAGACTTCACCATCGCTGACGAGGCCGCAATGGCCGTGCGTCGTGTATTCGCACAGGCACGTGTCGGCCATGATCACGAGATCAGGGGCAGACTCAGCAATCGCGCGCACGGCCTGTTGGACGATTCCATTTTCGTGATAGGCACCGCCGCCAAACTCATCTTTCGTTTCGGGAAGTCCAAAAAGTATTACGGCCTTTAGCCCGGCGTCGTAGGCGCGCGCAGCTTCTTCAGCGATTTGGTCTACCGAAAGATTGTGCACGCCGGGCATGGAAGAAATCTCGCGACGAACGTTTGTCCCCGCGCAGGCAAAAAGCGGCAGCACGAAGTCCTCCGGTGCCAGTCGCGTTTCGCGGACGAGCGCGCGCAGATTTTCAGTTCGTCTGAAACGTCTGGGGCGATAGAGAAGATCCGGCATGCGTGTCCTTTTTGAAAACTGCTGGAGACTGAGAAGCGAATGATACCTGTCGAGGAATTGAGTAAGCAAACCCATGCGCAGGCGCGTCTGCGAAACTTAAAACGCGGCGCAGCGATTAACCAACTGTTTGGATGGTTACTAAAGGTTGGACAGAATTTCTTGCTACCAACGATGATAAGCCGGATGGCCCGGCTTAACTGCGACAAACGTTCCCCGACAGGTAGCACAAACCTTATCGTGCGCAATTAATTCACCTTCCACGATCGCCCGATCAGCGCTGGATTCGACGACTCGAGCCACGAGATGAATGGGTTGGTCAGTGGGCGTCGGTCGCAGGAGTTTGATGGCGTAGTCAGCGGTGACGGTGCAGGGCGGGTGGTCCAAACCATCGCGCTTCATCAGATGCCAAGCGGCGGCCCAGTTGCAGTGACAATCGAGGAGGGTGCCGATAATGCCGCCGCTCAACATTCCGGGAAAGGCTTCCAAATGGGTTTCGGCCTGCCAATCGGCGACCACCTCATCGCCGCGCGCGAAGCTGCGAACATGGAGGCCCTTTTCATTTGCGGGCCCGCAACCAAAACATGCCAGCGCGGGGGCGTACGTTTCCTGAATGCTTTTCTCTGACATTTTGATTAAGACGTGCAGCCTCAAATCCCAGCTGGCGACGTGTCTTTCGAAACGCGAATTCTGATACTAGTCTTCCCAGCGTTGATCAGCCAGCGACCAGGACTATAATCTGAGCGTCAACGTTTTCCAAATTAATCGATCCTGGAGAGAGCTCTGTGAAAAGATCTTCCGTCCGCTCGGCCATCACGCTAACCGCGCTCTGGTTATCAATAGCTCTATTTTCTGTTCCTGCATTCAATGCTGCTCCGCAACACGGATTCGGCGTTAAGGAATACGATCGCTTTCATGACGTGCTGCATCCGCTGCAACACGAAGCACTGCCTAAGAATGATTTCCGGCGCATCAGGGCCAAGTCCAGCCTCCTCGTGAATCGCGGTTGGGCCATCGTGCGGCTGGGCATCCCCGCCGGCACTTCCGAAGATAAACGGGAAGAGTTTGCGGAGGGCCTAAAGAAGTTCGGCCGGGCGCTGACCAGGTTTAAGTCACGCGCCAAAAAAGGCTCAAACGAT
This sequence comes from Pyrinomonadaceae bacterium, assembly GCA_031366425.1. Taxonomy (GTDB): domain Bacteria; phylum Acidobacteriota; class Blastocatellia; order Pyrinomonadales; family Pyrinomonadaceae; genus PSRF01. The sequence continues at coordinate 3,242 of JANLZV010000262.1, forward strand.
CAACTCAAAGAATCGTACAGCGCGGTTCACGATTCCTTCGAAGTGCTGGCGGAGATGCTGCCGCGGAAGTAGCACTTGCGGTGTCGTTTGAGAGCCACATGCCTGAGATCGAAACCCGGAATCTGAGTAAGAAGTTTGGACGACTGCTCGCGGTCAACGATCTAAATCTTTCGATCCCCAAAGGAACGATCTTCGGATTCCTTGGCCCCAACGGATCAGGCAAGTCAACTACCGTCAAAATGCTCACTGGGCTGTTGGCGCCCACTACGGG
>JANLZV010000270.1:0-8395 GCA_031366425.1 Pyrinomonadaceae bacterium
CTCGCGCTCGTATGGTCGCGACCCATTACTCCGGCCAGCGCTAAGCTCGTGAGCGCGCCGGGTGCGCCTCTCGCCAGGGATTCAAATCAGCGCGCTGACCGTTGCGCCACGCGGAACATTGATGAGTCGGTAGCCAATCAATACGACTCGGCCCTCAAAGCCTTTAACTCGAATCGTAACCCCGGCCAGATCCGGAAATCGGGAACTGTGACCATTGGGGTTTACTTTCACGTAATCAATACCGGCAAAGGGATCGCCAACGGCGACGTGTCGATGAAGATGCTGAACGATCAAATCAAGGTGCTTAACGCGGCTTACGCGGGCGCGGACGACGGCGCCGGCTCGACCTCGGCAAACACGCCGTTTCGCTTTGCGCTCATTGGAGTTGACCGAACCACGAACGCCGAATGGTTCAACTCCGGTATTGACTCAGCAGCCGAGCGGGAAATGAAAACGGCGCTGCACGTTGGCGGCGCGAACACGCTTAACTTTTACGTCAACAATGCGGGTGGCGTTTACCTGGGTTGGGCCACCTTCCCATTCTGGTATGCAGGAGATCCGTCGCAAGACGGCGTGGTCGTACTCTATTCGAGTCTGCCGGGAGGTAGCTGCTGTGGTGATAGAGTCTACAATCTCGGCGATACGGGCACGCATGAGGTAGGGCATTGGTTGGGGCTGTTCCACACTTTCCAGGGTGGCTGCGCAGCCGTTAACAACGACTATGTTGCAGACACGCCTTCCGAGCGATCGGCCGCATTCGGTTGTCCAGTGGCACGGGATACGTGTCCGGGCGCCGGCTTCGATCCGATTGAAAATTTCATGGACTACACGGAAGACTCTTGTATGTATCAATTCACGGCCGGGCAGTCATCACGTATGGAAGGATTGTCACTTCAGTATCGCGGGTTGTAGGCCTTGGTTGAGTAAAATAAAAAGAGGGACCGCCGGAAGTGGTGGTCCCTCTTTTCTTGTTCGTTCGAAAGATAAAAGACTAGTTCTAAAACCCGGTTGCCAAGTGACGCTGATCAGTTTTGACGGCTGACCTGCAGTTAAACTAAGCACTCGCAGAGTTGTTTGAAGCTGGTGTTTTGCCGGCGAGGAAACAGGCGCGGCAATAAACCGGACGCCCTTGCGAAGGATAAAACGGAACTGTGGTTTGTTGACCGCATTGCGCGCATTGGACCGACACCTCGATGCGCTGCCGGACGCCGGACGTTTGCGCCGCTGTGATCGCCGCGAGCCGTTCATTCTTCGCCTGCTTGCAAGGCTTGCAACGCTTGGGTTCGTTTTGCAACCCCTTGTCATGAAAGAAGGTCTGCTCGCCGGAAGTCCAGATAAAATGCTCGTTACAATCAACGCAGAGAATCGAGCGATCCGGATGTTCTACTTCCGCGCCCGCTGATAGCTTAACGCTGTGTTCCCTTTCTGACATGATGCTCTCTCCCTGGATCGGTCCACTTGATCCGAGATGCCGGACCACTGATGAGCGGAGTGGCCACTTGTGGTTCAAAAGGAAGTCGGTGCGCCCGGCGAGTCATCGGGGTGAGCGTCGGCTGCCTCGCTCAGGTAAATGCGCGTTTGACGGTATAACTATGGCAAAATTGTGTCAAGGCTAAACCGACACGATGGGAAGTAGGACAAAGATTCGTCTGACCCGGGAGGGGATTTGCCACAAGCGAAACGTGTTTTGGTTATCGGATCCGGCGGACGCGAGCACGCGATCCTTTGGGCCCTGCAGCGGACTTCGATTGTTCGGCTTGAGCTCTATTGCGCACCCGGAAACGGAGGCATCGCCCAACTCGCAGAGTGCGTGCCGATTGCCGTCGATGACCATCCAGGGTTGATCGAGTTTGCCGTCGCTCGCGGGGTCGATCTGACAATCATCGGGCCTGAAGGTCCGCTGGCCGCGGGTATTGTTGATGAATTCGAGACTGCTGGATTAAGAGTTGTGGGCCCGTCAACGGCAGCCGCGCGCCTTGAATCGAGCAAAGTTTTCGCCAAGGATTTCATGCGGCGTCACCAGATTCCGACGGCGGACTATGCAGCGGCAAACTCAGCGGCTGAGGCCCTCGCCGCCCTGCGGAGCGGCCGATTCGGCGGGCCTGAGTCTCCGGTGGTAGTGAAAGCTGACGGCCTCGCGGCCGGTAAGGGAGTGGTGGTGGCTCGCTCCCGCAGGGAAGCTGAAGGTGCGATCGAAGAACTGACGAGCGGTGTGCTGGTTTCGTCGTCTGCGTCAAAACAAATACTGCTTGAGGAGGCCCTCGAAGGCCGTGAAGTCTCGGTACTGTTGTTTTCGGATGGAGACGGATATGCATTGATGCCGCCCGCCCGTGATCACAAGCGAGTGGGTGAAAATGATACCGGACCAAACACTGGCGGCATGGGCGCAATCACTGACGCTTCAGTTATCGACCGTGAAACGCTTGATCAGATCGTGACCGAAGTAGTCGAGCCTACCCTCGCGGGAGCGCGCCGCGAAGGATTTCCTTTTCGCGGCGTTTTGTTCGCGGGGCTAATGTTGACTGCGAATGGACCAAAGGTGCTCGAGTACAACGTGCGATTCGGCGATCCGGAGACTCAGGCGATCCTGGTAAGGCTCGAATCGGATCTGTTGCAAATTTTCGAATCGATCGTTGATGGCACGCTTAGCCGCTATCCAGTTGAGTGGAGCGAGGAAGCTTCGGCGTGTGTGGTCCTGGCGAGCGGCGGTTACCCTCGTGCTTACGTCACCGGTCATTCCATCGCGGGGTTGGAGACAGTAGTCACCGAAGACGACGAGCGGGGGTTGCAGATCTTTCATGCGGGTACGGCTATTTCTGAGAATGGGGCGACTATTACCTCGGGAGGGCGCGTTTTGGGAGTTACGGCGACCGGGCCAACTTTGGCCGGTGCGCTCGAACGCTGCTACGACGCCGTTCAGAAGATTAGTTGGGAAGGAATGCACTACCGGCGCGACATCGGACGATTCGTTGAGAACGACGTCTTCTGGAAGCCTGCGGCTCCTACTGATATACTCCCTAACACTTGATCGTCGTATTTTGAACCCTCGGAAGTAATTCAACGTACAAACACATGCGCTCGGGCAGAAGTAAAAGGACGCGCGGAAGTATCGAAGCCGCCCACTTCGCAGGTAAGTTGGCCTTAAGTTCTAACATCCGATCCCGGAGGATTTGAGCCTAAAATGGGACTAATGAGCAGAATCAGCCGCTCCATCCGCGCGCTATTTGGTGGAATCGTAGAGTCGACCGAAAACCCCGAACTCATCCTGCAGCAAACCATTCGCGACATGCGAGACCGCGTGCCCGAGTTGAACAACTCCGTGGCACAGGTGATGGCGACCGAGAAGTTGCTGGCAAAAAGCAAAGAACGCCTGGAGGCCCAGGTAGTTGATCTCGATTCCAAGATCCGGGCCTCGGTGAAATTAAGCCGGGACGACATCGCCACCGCCTACATCGGTCAGCTTCAGCAGGCCCAGATGGATCTGCAAAAAACTTCCCAGCAACTCGAACATGCCACCCTCGCTTCCAAGCAAGCGTTGAAAGCGCGTGACAACTACGTCCTGCAAATGCAGCGGCGCACGGCTGAAGCGATGCAGCTGATCAACCAGTCGAAGCAGGCGCGTCTTCAGGAGCAACTTGCCCAGACGATGGAATCGTTTCAAATTGGGGACGATGCCTCAACGTTTGACGAGATGCGCGACAAGATTGATCGTCGCGCGGCCGCGGCCGAAGCGAAGTTGCAACTTGGTTCTGCGTCAGTCGACAACCAGATGCAGGACATCGAGCGCGAAGCTTTAGACATGCAGTTGACGGACAAACTTTTGGCCTACAAACAGGAGATGGGTCTCTTGCCGGCTGCCACGGGCAGCGCGCCTCAGGCACTACCTGCGCGTGGCGAGACGAGTGTGAATAAGGAAAGCGAAGTAATCAATCACAACAATCGCACTAACTAAGACCCAGGCACTTCGATGCTGAAACATGGATGCCAAAGTTTATTTTTGATTCGTCAAGGCTATGCCCGAGTTACCGAAGATCGATTTCAAGTATCTAAAAGAAGCTTTCAAGGAACCCATTAATTTTTGGGGCATGGCGAGTTTTGCTGCCGTCGCAGCTTTCTCCCAGGATGTGACCCCTTTGGCTGCGGCGCTTGCCGCCGAAACACTCTATCTTGTAACCGTGCCAGCCAGTTCAATCTATCGCCGAATCGTCGACCGCCGCGAAAAGCAGCGCCTACTGAAGCAGCGCGACCAGCAACGTGAGGCGTCAATCAAGTTGTTTGACCCGCGCGAACGCGAGGCGGTTGAGTATCTGCGCTGGATGAAAAACCAGATCTACTCAAACTACAAAAAATTTACCAACGCCAAGCAGATTCCCTCCAACATTCAAAGTCTCGATCAACGATGGGAAGACTTTGTCGACTTGCTCGACGTCTACCGCCGGCGCAAGCATCACCTGCGTTCGATAAACCGCCAGGCGGTGCAAAATCAACTGGTGCAGGCCGAGCGGTCGGTGGAATTCTCCAAGGACGATCGGGAACGGCGAATTCAGCGGTCAAACGTGGAAATCCTCAAGCGCCGCGTCGCCGCGTTTCAGGACATCGAGCGTTCGGTAAAACTGGTCGAGGGTCAGTTGCAGTCGATTGAGAATTTCTTTGGCCTGGTCAACGATCAAGTGGTGACATTACCCACTCCTGAGCGCGTTTCATCTCTCGATTTTGAGCAACTCAGCGACTCCATCGCGATGACCAAGCAAATGCTGGAAGAGACTTCAGATACCTTCGCCGCGCTCGATAGCCACAATCGCGACATGGGCAAATTCGAGCTCCTACTCTCCAACAGCTCCAAGTAACGTTTTGAGCATGTAGGACAGGCGTTCCGGCCTGTCCTTCTTAAAAGCCAACATTTCCGCTTTGTCTGGAAGCGCCGTAGGCGCGAAATGTAATAGCCAGGGGCAAGCGCGTCAGCGCGCCGCCCCTGGATCGGTAGTCAAATATTGACCTTCGCGCGCCTGCGGCGTGCGAAGAATTTTAGGGAGTGGCCGGTTCCAGGGGCGACGCGCGAGCGCTTGCCCCTGGCTGTTTTATTTTCGCGCTTGCAGCGCTCACAGTTTCTCAACAAGTTCTAAATCCTTTTCACCCAGGGGATCGCTTTTCACGCAGCTTCGTAACTTTGCGAATTGGCTTTTCGACTCTGCTGAGCACCTCAAACCGACCGCTTATCAGTAGTTTACGACTTAACGTAGAGTCTCAATTAACACACTATAAGGCGTTGAAAAAAAAGATGACCACAACATATTGACATCGGAGTTTCAAAGGAGTATATTGCGCTCCGCTTGAGACGAGGCGGGTTTACTTGGAGCAGCGGCAGGCACCCTGAGCTGCTTTCCCATGGGTTTTTTCGCTTCGAAAAAGCCAACCGAAGCTTCCGCTACACATGAAAAGAGCCGGCGCGCCTACTATAATGTAGTCGGATACCCGTCTCTAAAATCGCAGAAATTGCTCGCGCCGGTACCCCGGAGCCGCACGAGAAAGGCAAATAAGATGAGCGCAGCCATTGGCAAACAAACTCCCGCAACAAACCTGAATTCTTCGAAAGCTACTTCGCCGGAGACTGCGGTTCCGACCGTTCGTCGCCGGGTGAAGCCTTTGGGGCTCAACGCGCAAAAGGTTGTCAGCAAGCGATATTCGTTGAAGGATGCGAAGGGGCGCGCGCTCGAAGAGTGGCCGGACATCGTCCGCCGCGTGGTGGGACACGTTTCGGCGGCCGAAAAGGATTCGCAAAAACGCGATCAGTTTTTTGCCGCGATGACGGAAGTGATGCTGGCGCGCGAGTTTGTGCCCAACACGCCTTGCCTGGTTAACGCCGGCCGGACAAACGGCCAACTCGCAGCCTGCTTCGTGCTGGAAGTGCCTGACTCGCTCAACGGAATCATGGATCACGCCAAGGCCGCGGCCACGATTCATCAAACCGGCGGCGGCACGGGGATGACTTACGAATTCCTCCGCCCGTCAGGTGCGATGGTCAGCTCGGCGACCGGGGTCGCTTCCGGACCTGTCTCTTTCATGAACATCGTCAATCAGGTGACTGACGTGGTGAAGCAGGGCGGCGTTCGCCGCGGCGCCAACATGGGAATGATGCGGGTGTCGCATCCCGACGTATTGCGTTTCATTCACGCGAAAAACGATCAGCACTCGCTCACCAACTTCAATATCTCCGTCAACGTCACCGACAAGTTTTTGAAGGCTGTCGATAATAACGAATGGTTTCAGCTCGACTTCAACGGTGAATCGTGGACCGATCCGATTTACGATCCGGTCCGCGACGACGAGTATCGCGTCTATCGCCACCCCGACGGTTCGACTGCGACCTTCTGCGATCGGCAATCCTTCCTGGCGGCTGACCTTTCCAACACTTCCGTCGAGGAGCCGCCGCGTCCGGGCATGGTCTACGCGCCCGACATCTGGAATCGGATTATTGCGAGCGCCCACAAGTATGCGGAGCCCGGGATTGCTTTCATCGACGAAGTGAATCGCCACAACCACATGATGAAGTCGATGGGCCCGATCTATTCCTGCAACCCCTGCGGCGAGCAGTTTCTCCATTTCTCCAACTCGTGCAACCTGGGCTCGATCGACCTGAACAAGTTTTACGATGCTGAGAACCGCGTCGAGTGGGACCGCCTGCGCGAAGTCACCCATCTCTGCACGCGTTTCCTCGACAACGTGATCGACACCTGCGCCTGGCCGCTTCCGGAAATCAACGACGTGGTCACGCGCACGCGTCCAGTCGGCCTGGGTATCATGGGTTTTGCTGATCTCTGCCTGAACCTGAAGATCACTTACGGCTCCCCAGCCTCGATCGATTTGATGGAAGAGATGATGGGCTTCATCCGCCGCGAAGCCTGGAACGCGAGCATCAAGATTGGCGCCGAGAAGGGCAGCTTCCCTGAGTTTGAGCCCAATCGCGAAGCCTACGAAGATTTTCTTTACAATACGATTGGCGTTTCTCGTGATGTGCCGCTCACGCCTCGCAATTACGAAGTGACCACGATCGCGCCGACCGGCACCATCTCGCTCGTCGCGGAAACGTCGTCCGGCATCGAGCCAAACTTCTCCTGGGCCTACGTCCGGAAGGACACGCTCGGCACGCGAACTTATGTTCATACCCTTGCCGCCGAGGCACTCGGTCTCGACGTGGACCAGACAGAGCAGGATTCAATTGATTCTTCTTCCGCCTACGTTTGCGAGCATGAAAACGAACTGCCGCAGTATTTCATCTCGGCGATGAACATCAGCGCCGACCAGCATGTGCACGTGCTTGCCGCCGCGCAGCGTCATGTAGACAACAGCGTCTCGAAGACCTGCAACGGCGCGGTCAACGACACGGTGGAATCGGTCGACAGTCTCTACCGGCTCGGACGCCAGCTTGGTTGCAAGGCCGTCAGTTACTACCGCGACGGTTCGCGCGACAATCAGGTGTTGACCTCGATGAAGGCGGAAGTGAAAACGGAAGTCGCCTGTCCTCCCGAAATTGGTATCGAAGTAGTTGACGATCCGCCGGCGGTCCATGCGGATGCGGCGCACCTCCTGCCGATTTCCGATCCCGAGAGCGAAGGACTCGCGCGCGCTGAGGCGGGAGCCGCGATTCGCGAGCAGGCGGATGCGGAAGCCAAGCTGACTGCGATGCGCATCGAGCGTCCGCGCGAACTCCGCGGGGCCACCTGGCAAATTCCTTTTGACGGACAAAACCTTTACGTCACCGTCAATCACGATGGCAAGATGATTCAGGAAGTGTTTGCCACTGGTCCCATCTCGGGCGGCGTGGGCCTGCTGGCGTCGAAGATGTTGCGCGGTGGTTTCGATGCGGCGGAAGTGGCCTACAGCCTGAACAAGGTGACGGGCACGCATGCGGTCTGGTTCAACGAGCGTCTCCTGACCTCGCCGGAACAGGCAGTGGCCGAATGCATCATGATCACGAATCGCCGCGTGCAAAACCTGCCAGACTCGGCTCGCGCGGTGGCGAAGAAGCAACTCGGCGGCACGCACATTCCGCTCAGCGATGACACGGGCGCTGCCGGCGCCGCCAACGCCGCGGTAGTCGCCAAGGGCTCAGCGGGTTTGACGGGCGTGACGGGCGCCATCATGTCCAACATGATCGGCATCTGCCCCGAGTGCAAAGGCCAACTCGAACACGCTAGCGGCTGCGACATGTGCCGCGACTGCGGCTACTCGAAGTGTAAGTAAGCTGGAAGCTTCTAAGGCTGAAGCTTTAGTCTGGGAGCTTTAGTCTGGGAGCGTAGACATCCTGTCTGCAATGAGCGCGCAGCGCGAACAGCAGAAGCCCGCGCGTCAGCAAGGGCATTCAGAACGCCTGCTCTACCATCCTGGGCAACTAGCC
>JANLZV010000293.1:0-1748 GCA_031366425.1 Pyrinomonadaceae bacterium
GCGCTCAAGATTTATGAGCGGATTGGAAATCAAATTGGACTCGTGATCCTTGATTTCTTCCTGCCAATTCTGGACGGCGATGCTGTCTTCGATGAACTGCGCGCGCTCAACCCGAAAGTGAACGTGGTCCTGAGCAGTGGCTTTGCCGAGCAGTCCAAAATCAGTTCCATGCTTTCGCTCGGCTTGCGCGGATTCATTCCGAAGCCTTACACGGCCGACAAACTTCTGGGTCAGGTTCGTTCCACCCTGGACGCGAACAAGCGCGGGTAAAGGCCGTCCTGGGCAGGGCGGTGAGGTAATAGCTGCCGCTGGCATCAATTTAGCTCTCTCGGGAACAGGAGACCCCATGGCGCGGATTGACGCTTTCTTTAAATTAATGTCGGAGCAAAAAGCGTCCGACCTTCACCTTTCGACCAGTAACCCGCCGATGCTTCGTATCAACGGCGAACTGGTGCGCGTAGATTTTCCGCCGCTCCAAAACGATGAGCTCAAGGCAATGGTGTACGAGATTGCGCCGGAAGGGAAAATCAAAACTTTCGAAGAAACATCGGATGTTGATTTCGGATACGAAGTTCCAGGCGTGGCGCGATATCGCGCGAATTTCTTTCAGCAAAAGTGGGGCATCTCGGCCGTCTTCCGTTTGATTCCTTCGACCATCCTGACCGTCGAGCAACTCGGGTTACCGATGGTGTTGAAAAAATTCCCGATGCTAAAGAAGGGCCTTATTCTCGTGACCGGCCCGACTGGCTCGGGCAAGTCCACCACACTTGCTGCCATGATGGACTACGCCAATTTGCAGCGGCAGGACCACATCATCACGGTGGAGGATCCGATCGAATTTGTGCACCGCAGTCAGAACTGTCTCGTGCAACATCGCGAAGTGGGAGTGCATACGCGTTCGTTTGCGGCCGCGCTCCGTGGCGCCTTGCGCGAGGATCCGGATATTCTGCTCGTGGGTGAAATGCGCGATCATGAAACGATCGAGCTCGCGCTGACCGCCGCCGCCACCGGTCACCTCGTTTTCGGCACTCTGCACACCTCCAGTGCTTCCAAGGCGGTCGATCGAATCATCGACATTTTTCCGACGCATCAGCAGAACCAGATCCGGGCCACCCTTTCCGAATCTCTGAAGGGCGTGGTGGCGCAAAACCTTTTCAAACGGATCGACAAGCCTGGCCGCGTGGCCGCGCTGGAGATCCTGGTGGTGGACATGGCCATCGCCAACCTCGTGCGTGAAGGCAAGACCCACCAGATCCCGGGCATGCTGCAGGTGGGCAAGAAAAAGGGCAACCAGCCGCTTGACGACGCCATCATGGAACATTTGCGCGGCATGCGCATTAGTCCGGAAGAGGCCTACGACAAAGCCATGGACAAGAAGAGATTTCGCCAGTTCCTGAAGGAACCGCCGATTGATGCCGCGGACGAATAAGCACGATGAGAACTCCAGATTTAGACAAGGTTCTTTCGGCGATGATCAAGACCTATGACGGCATCTCCGATCTCAATTTTTCGGTGGGTCATCCGTTGCAAGTCGAAGACTTCGGTGAGTTGAAGCCTGTCTACGTGGACCCACCGATTGAAGCTTTAACCCCCTACCAGACCGAGCAGATAGCCCTCACCATCATGCAGGGCAATCGCCGTCTGATCTACGATTACCTAACGACTGGTTCCTGCGACTGTAGCTATTCTCTGAACGACGAGGCGCGCTTTCGCGTCAGCGTTTTCCGGCAGCAGGGGAACTTCTCGGT
>JANLZV010000299.1:0-4875 GCA_031366425.1 Pyrinomonadaceae bacterium
CCTGCCGCCCGGCACCTCGCGTCTGATCCGCGTCCATGGCGCTTACATTGACGAGTCCGAAATTGGCCGCATCGTCAATCATTCAAAGGCGCAAGGTGCGCCGGAGTACAATGAAACGATTACTCAGTCAGAGGAAGAAGCGCTCGGCCTCGAAGAAAGCAACGGCGAACACGACGAACTCTTTGAAGAGGCACTCAGAATTTGCGTTGAAATGAAGCGGGCATCCACGTCCGTTCTCCAACGCCGATTGCGCATCGGTTACGGGCGCGCTGCCGCGATTCTCGATATCATGGAACGCGAGGGCCTCATCGGCCAGGCCGACGGCTCACGGCCGCGACCTGTGCTCGGCCGGGCATATGAAATGATGGCGCAGTGGGACGAAGCAGGCGTCGAAGAATAGTTTCTGCAAAACCGATCGTAAGCATGCCCCGGCTTCAGTTTCCTTCCTCGCTGCGACTGTTTTGAAACATTTTCCACTTCTCTTGTGGAAAACTCTGTGGACAACTCCACATAAAACATACGAAGTTTTGAAATAGTTGGACTTTCAGCATCGTGCACACGTTAGCGGCACGCTCGCAAAGCCTCTGCCTTCACCCACTTGCATACGTGAAACAGAATCTCTCTCCAGCAAGGCCCGACAAACTGCGATTACCCTCGCTTAGTCTGCTCATTGTTATCGTTTTTCTTGTCAGTTCCGCCTGCATCACGCGTTCACGATCGCAATCGGTGCTGGTTCATGCTGCCGTCGCGCAATCGCAGACAGCGTCGCGAGTTAATCTCAACACGGCTGGAGCCCGAGAACTCGCAGCCCTTCCCGGGGTTGGCAAAGTTATCGCTGAGCGCATCGTCGCGCATCGCGAACAATTCGGTCGCTTCCGCCGCGCCGAACATCTGCTCATGGTACGTGGCATTAGCGATCGAAAATTTCGCGAACTCCGAAACTCAATCAGCGTCGAGTAAGCATTATTCCTTTCGTCAAACGCCGGCGAAATCTAATTGTAAAATTGGTCAAAAAGGAGTATGAAGAGCTGTCTTCATCATCGGCCCAAACTTTTGAACTCAATTCAGCATTCAAGCGGCGCAAGGTTTACTCACGATAACGATTCAAGAACTGCTGCATCACCACGCGCAGTTTGATTCAGCAACGTTTCACGCAGCGGGACCGTTCCCGCGATGTCAGAGCAGTTCTCTAACGGATGCAGCCCGAGTCTCACACACTTCAGGAGAATCACATGACCAGGAAAAAGAAAGGTTTGACTCGCCGCACATTTCTCGAGCGCGTCGGCATGGCCGGCGGTTCCGCGGCTATGTACGAGACCATGACCGCCCTTGGGTTGATCAACGTGCCGGAGGCGTGGGCCGGACCTCCTGAACTCCCGCAAGGCTCCGGACGAGGTAAGAAGGTCGTAATTCTGGGCGCAGGCATTGGCGGACTGACTGCCGCCTACGAACTAACCCGCGCGAATTACGACTGTAAGGTAATTGAATTCACGGAGCGGGCGGGCGGCCGGAATCATTCCGCTCGACGCGGCACCGTGCTGCGCGAGCAAAGAAAGGACGGCACTACGCTCGATCAGGTATGTAATTTCGATGAAGGCCTTTATTTGAATCTTGGCCCGGGACGCCTGCCCTATCATCACCGCCGCGTGCTGCACTATTGCCATGAGCTCGACGTCGCGCTGGAAATTTACGTGATGGAGACGATGGCCAATCTCTTTCAAAGCGAAACTGCGTTTAAGGGCAAAGCTACACGCCGGCGGAACATCGCCTACGATACGCAAGGCTACATCTCCGAATTGCTGGCGAAAGCCATAAACAAAGATGCACTCAACGCCGAACTCGACGCCGAGGATAGAAGCAGTCTTCTCTGTCTGTTGCGGAGTTTTGGCGATCTTGGCGAAAACGATTTGTGCACTAAGTGCGGAAAACCCAAGTGCGCGACTTGCAACGCCAGCTGTCAAAACTGCGTAAGTTGCGCAAAGTTATGCCTCACTTGCTTCGAATACAGCGGCTCCACTCGGGATGGGTGTCCCATCACGGTTTACGAGCCCTGCGAACCCGGCACCAAACTCGCGCTGAAGGAACTTCTCAGTGCCAACTTTTGGAGCAGCCGCTTTTTCCAGTCGTTTGAATACGAATGGCAGCCGACGCTCTTCCAGCCCGTGGGAGGCATGGACAAGATTGTGGACGGGTTCGTCCGCAAGGTCGGCTCGCTGATTCAATACGAAACTGAAGTGTTGAAGATCGAAACTCGTAGCGACGGCGTTTCCGTCGTCATCAGGAATCGAAAAACCGGAGAGCGCACGACAATCAATGCGGATTACTGCCTCAGCAATATTCCGCTGCCCATCCTCAGTAAGATCGACAACAACTTCAGGCCCGATTTCAGTAATGCGGTCGAGCAGTGTGTTTACGATCCTACCTGCAAGCTCGGGTGGCAGGCGAATAAGCGTTTTTGGGAAAACGATCAAAACCAGATCTACGGCGGCATCAGCTACACCACCGATCCGATCACACAGATGTGGTATCCGTCGTACGATTATTTCACGAAGAACGGAACCCTCACAGGGGTTTACAACTACGACGACGATGCAATCGCCTTCGGCAACATGAGTCTCGAAGACAGGATCAAGACCGCCCGAACCGGCGCGGTGAAATTGCATCCGGAGTTTGCCGATAACCGGATAGTGCCTTCCGACAAAGCGATTTCCATCGCCTGGCAAAACATTGCAAACGAAGGTGGAGGTTGGGCCAACTGGGATCCGGCCAGCGGAAATCATGCGAAGGCCTATTCGCGACTACTGTCGCCCGACCGTCGCTTCTTCGTGGTGGGCGATCAGGTCTCGCAATTGCCGGGCTGGCAGGAAGGCGCAATGATGTCCGCGCAACACGTCGTCGAACAAATTGGCGGTCGCCGTCTGCTTTCAGTGCCGACAATTAGACGAGCGCCCAATACCAGACGCCTGACGCGCGGCCGCGGCTAAACGAGCTTAAGCCGAACTATCCGGAAACGCCCAAGAGTTGCACTTCGAGAGCGCGGAATCTGGGCAAGCGTGATGGGTCGTCATGATAGTGGAGTACCGCTTGAAGTCGAAGTCGAGGCACTTGATGAGTTGCGCGCGCGACCCGCGCTGACTTGGTTAACTTCGAACGCGGCCGAGTCAAGCCAATGGACCATCATTGATCTCGCCGGCGGATTCGAGCTGTTTCGCGAACAGCGAGTCTGCGTCCGAACGCAACTAGGCGTCGAAAACCTTATGAGTAAGCGGTTCGTTTACAATTTCGGTAATCCGTTTTCCGGTACCCATTTGGTCACCCTCGCTTAGTCAATGCGCGGATCAAATTCATCTTCCGCTGAGCTTCTTGACTCAGTTATCGCAGAAGTCTATAAGGAAACGCGTCCAGATTCGGGCGAAGCCATTCTCCCACAACGCCCCGGGCTTGCGCTCAAGCAAGGAGAAAACATGTCGGATCAACCGGTAGTGATAAGCATCTTCTCCAACGAAGCTGATGCCGAGATGGCCCAGCAGTTATTGGAGGATGCTGGGGTTCGTTCTTTTCTCTTCAAGGATGATGTGGGCGGAATGGAGCCTCAACTCCAACTGACCGGAGGCATTCGTTTGATGACCAGCAATGCGAACGCCGAACGCGCGCGCGAGATATTGGAAGGCGTCATCTCTGACTGAACTGTTTACAATCTTAAAACTTTGTTCGTCTTGACTAGGTTAATCCCCGAAGTCTATAACGAACGCCGGCAATTCGCGTTAAGACTTCGACACGATTACGTTGCCAGCATTGATCTCGAGGAGAATTACGGCTTGTCAACCTATCTAGATCGCACCGACTCTTTGGAATCAAACGTTAGTCGTCCCGTTTTTTCCCTCCCGGCCCTCATTAGCATGTTGGAGTCGCAGACGCGGCCGCCTACGCTCGAAGAAATTAACGACTGGCTGGAAAACGCGGAATTGTCGAAAGCAGAGTTGGCGCCCTACGTCGGTTTTAAGGACGGGAACTACTGGCGGCACCTGGTTTGTCGCACTGATTTTGTAGAGATGCTGGTGCTTTGCTGGAAACCCGGGCAGCGCACTCCGATTCACGATCATAATGGTTCCCACGGAGGCGTGCGCGTCTGCGAAGGCACGATGTGGGAGACGACCTTCACCTACGATTCCACGCGGGGGCTCGAATATCAGACGGCCTGCGAATACCCGACTGGCGCAGTCACGGGTGCCGATGTCCCTGACATTCATCAACTGGGCAATCCGGACGTTAGCGAGCAGAACATGATCACGATTCATATCTATTCGCCGCCGCTGGGCGTGCTGCACACATACAAACCAGGCAGCGCCACCATCGACCTCTACACTCCTCCCGAACCTGATCGCTCTGCCTAAGCGCTCCTAACCTCATCCACTTGGCCACACCTGCTCAGCCTTCGTCTATCCATCTAAATCCGTTTTAGATCTATTTGATAAGCGGGCCGCGCTGCGTCAGCAATCGGCGTAGCCGCATTTCAAGTTAAGGGATTTTTTACGCGAATGACATTTGACGGCAGTTGAACTGTGTCATCCTTTGTCAGTTCGCGGTCAAGCACCTCATCTCCTGGAGGAAAGCCAATCGCTAATCCTGAAATCATTTTTGAAGCTTTCAGGAATACAGCTCTCCACAAAGGTCCGGAAAACATTGGCTATTTCCTAAAAACGAGCTGCGACTCGACGACGTGATCAGATGGCTAACCTCCCCGTTTCCGAAGTGTGGGCACAACTGTTGCCCGCCCATGCCCCGAAAGGGTGTGGCGAAACGCCACGCGGCGGGGCGAACTGCCACCGCCGGATACCCCCTTTAACGACCCTCGCAACACTCGTCGAGTTTGAA
>JANLZV010000312.1:0-6914 GCA_031366425.1 Pyrinomonadaceae bacterium
GCGCGTTCGGTCAATCGTGATGACATCAGGCAGGGAATGGAAGAATTGAATGTCGAGGCAGACGAACACATTCGTTTCGTGATCGATGCGCTGCGGCCAGTGCAAAAACAGATCGGTCTAAACGTGGTTGACAGCAACCCAGCCGGATAGTGGCGAAGCTAAATATAGGGCCTAACTGGCGTTTGTTTGTTGTAAAGCCGGCGAGGATTCGACGGGCGAGTTGCGCGCAGTAATCACGGAAGCGATCACGAAAAACGCGATGGTCAGCAGCAGGGCGATCAGCGCGGTCAGAGTAGCCTGGAGTTTGCGTCTGCGGGCAGTGTGCCGGTAAACGAAAGTGGCGCTCAAAATGATCATGAGCGTCGGCAGCAAATACGTGGAGATCACTAACAAGCCCGGAGAAGCGATCGGCTTGAGGGAAGAGAAGACCGCCAAAATAATACCGATGGTAGAACCCGCCCCAATTATGGCGGCAAACAACGACGAAATAATTACCAACTTTAGACGCATTTAACTGTATCCTTGTCCAACAAACTGAAGTTTGAGGAGTATTCAACTGGCGTTTGCCGGAATCAGGAAGCGCTTAGGATACCATAGCCTTCGCATTGGCGGGTGCAGCAGCAACGATGGTAACCAGAACCGCTTTAATCTACCTCTCGCGGCATGAGGGCCTGAAAGAATTCGCCGCGCGGTTTAAGCTTTTCAAGAGGCTGACCACGCGTTTTGTAGCTGGGGAAAATATTGAGGAAGCCGTTGCCGCGATTCGCGAACTCAACGCGGAAGGCTGCACTGCTTCGTTTGATCACCTGAACGAATCAGTGGCGAATCCAGCCGAAGCGGAAGGCGAGGTAAGCGAGTATTTGAATATCCTCGCTCGCATTGATGAAACTGGAATCAAGTCTAACGTTTCAATTAAGCTGACCCAGTTTGGACTCGAACTCGATCCGGAACTCGCTTACAAAAACGCGCGAGCAGTCGTGGTTGAAGCAGCGCGGCGCGGTAATTTTGTTCGCGTGGACATGGAAGCCTCCACCGTGACCCAGCAAACGATCGACATATTCAACCGTTTGCGTGCGGAGTTTGACCTGAACACGGTGGGAATTGTGCTGCAATCCTATTTGCGTCGCACCTATGCCGACGCCGAGGAGCTATCGAAGATTCCCGCCCGCATTCGAATTTGCAAAGGCGCTTATAATGAACCACCCGAAGTGGCCTTTCCCGACAAGAAAGATACGGATGATAACTACGTCCGAGTTATGCAGTTGCTGCTGGCGAGCGGCGTTTATCACGGAATAGCGACGCACGATCCGAAAATGATCGAGGCGACGATCGATTTCGCCCAGCGCGAAGGAATTGCGAAAGAGGCATTTGAGTTTCAGATGCTTTATGGCATTCGGCGCGACTTGCAGCGCCAGCTGGCGAAGGATGGTTATAACATCAGAGTCTATGTGCCTTACGGCAAACACTGGTATCCTTATTTCATGAGACGGCTGGCCGAACGACCGGCAAACATTTGGTTTGTGCTGAAGAACATGCTCAAGGGTTAGTCAGTACAGGAAATCATCGGCATGGATAATTTTATCTGGATAGCGTGGTGCGTGCTCGGCGGAATTCTGATCGTCGCCGAGGTTTTCACGGCCGGGTTCGTGCTGTTGTGGTTTGGAATTGGAGCCCTCGCCGCCGCGCTCGCTGCAATGGTGGGAGTCGATAGTCTCGCCCTGCAGTTCGTGATCTTCGCGCTGGTGTCCGTTGGGCTAACAGCCGCTTCGCGAACAATTTTTGTGAACTACTTTTCACGCGAGACGACGGGCGATTCGCTGCGCACCGGAGTCGATTCGCTTCCCGGGAAGATTGGCACGGTGGTTTCGTCGAGCCGTGGCGCGATGCAGGAAGGCGCAGTAAAAGTTTTTGGATCTACCTGGACTGCGTATCCGGCAGAAGGCGAAACGGCACTGGAAGCGGGTGAACGAGTGCGGGTGGAGAGCATCGAGGGTTCCTCGATCTATGTGCGTCGAATTGACGAAGGCGTTGATTGGCGAGCGAAAGAAATTACCGAGTAGCTAGCCTGCGCTCAGCCGCGTTCCTCAGCATTCATTTAAACAAACGAGTTGATACGGGATACGCGGCTTGCACAGCGTTCTAATGAGGTTCTGTGTCGGGATCGTAAGTGTCGTCGAGCGTCCTATCGTCTTCGAGGACGGGAAGTTCAATAGTAATGCGCTCGGTGATTGCTTCTTCCAGGTCGTCGCCGGTAAAACGCGCGAGGATCACCGTGATGTTATCTTCACCACCACGAGCGTTGGCCTCAGCCACTAGCTCGTCACACGCGACGGTCAAATCGTGATTGCTGCCGACGATATTGAGAATGTCTTCGGAGCGCAACTTTCCTGATAATCCATCACTGCAGAGCAGGAGGAT
Organism: Pyrinomonadaceae bacterium; assembly: GCA_031366425.1. Lineage (GTDB taxonomy): Bacteria > Acidobacteriota > Blastocatellia > Pyrinomonadales > Pyrinomonadaceae > PSRF01. The sequence goes on from JANLZV010000312.1 coordinate 2,419, forward strand.
GTCGCCGCGTTTGAGGCGAATGCGGCCAGTGACTGGTTTGACATCGCCCTGCGCACCCAGCGCTTGCAAGATCACGTTGCGAAACATGTGGGTTTCAGCTTCGGCCTCGCTGATCTGGCCGACGTCGACGAGCTGCTGGACTAACGACTGATCTTTGGTAGCGAGGCGAATCTGATCTTTTCGCAGGATGTAGCCGCGACTGTCGCCAACCTGAACGAAGTCGAGCAAGTCGCCACGAACCGCAGCTCCGGTGAACGTTGCTCCCATTCCGGTGCAGCGCGAGTCTTCCTGGCTCTTGTCATGAATTGCGCGATTGGCCAACACGGTGGCCCGCGTCAGGCAGTCAACTAGGGAATCGTTAGGGTTGACGCCGTCAACGCAATGGTCGCCGATAATTGTGTCGCGGACTGAATCAACGGCCATACGGCTGGCCACATCTCCGGCGAGCGCGCCGCCCATGCCGTCGGAAACTACAAGGACGAGGCCCTGTTCACCGAGTTCAAAACTGGTGAGATCTTTCGGAGGCGCTTCGGCTCCCGGGGAGCCGGTCCAGGTTTGTTGTTTGGAGAGTTCGAGGACCAGAAAGTTGTCCTCATTCCCGCGGCGAACACGACCTACATCTGATTTTGCTTGCAGCTCAACATTCATAAGCTAATCATTAAGACTGGCGAAGACGATTCGGGAAAAGGCGAAGTCCGCGGAATTCTAACCCGTAAGTATTCAGCTGTCACTTTTGTTTTCTGCGCTACGCCAACGAACAAATGCGCTACACCCGATTCAGAGCCTGATCCAGATCCGCAATAATATCGTCGGTGTCTTCGAGACCGACAGACACGCGCACAAGTCCATCCGTAATTCCCAACCGTTCGCGCTTATCAGCGTCGACCGACGCGTGAGTCATTGTTGCCGGATGCGAGATCAGTGTCTCCACACCCCCGAGACTCTCAGCCAGCGTGCACAACTTGACTGACTCCAATACCGTGCGCGCGGCCTCGAGCGAGCCGACGTCAAACGCGATCATCCCGCCAAAGCCGCTCTGTTGCCGGCTCGCAAGGGCATGCTGCGGATGCGACACCGAGCCGGGATAGTAAATCTTCGTGACTTTCGGATGCTCCTCGAGAAACGCCGCTACCGCCCGCCCCGACTTGTCATGTTGTTCCATGCGGAGCGCGAGCGTCTTGGTGCCGCGCATCACCAGCCACGAGTCGAAAGGCGACAAGATCGCCCCCGCGCTGTTTTGAATGAAACCAATCCACGCGGCATCTTCCTCGTTATTAAGTACGACGATGCCGCCGATTCCATCGGAATGTCCGTTCAAATACTTGGTCGTCGAATGGACCACAATGTCAACGCCGAATTCAAGCGGACGTTGCAAGTAGGGCGAAAGAAATGTGTTGTCGCAAACCACTCGAGCGCCGGCGCGATGGGCCACCTCAGAAATCTCCCGCAAGTCGCTAACAATCATCACCGGATTGGTCGGCGTTTCGACGAAAACCATTTTCGTGTTCGGCTTGATCGCGGCTTCTACATTCAGAGCATCCGACGTGTCGACAAAATCGAACTCGATCTGGTAATTCGCCAGGATCTTGGTGAACAGGCGAAAAGTTCCACCGTAAGTGTTGTCTGAGACAACGACATGATCGCCCGCTTTGACGAGCCGCAGGGTTGCGTCGATCGCGGCCATCCCGGAAGCAAAGGCAAAACCGAAACGGCCGCCTTCGAGAGCCGCGAGATTCTGTTCGAGAGCGCTGCGGGTCGGATTTTGGGTTCGGGCATATTCGTAGCCCTTATGCTTCCCTAGTCCTTCTTGCGCGTAAGTTGAGGTCTGATAGATCGGAACGGTCACGGCGCCAGTAGTCTGGTCCGGTTCCTGACCGCTATGAATAGCTGTAGTTGCAAAACCCATGGATGAATGAATCGTAAAGCGTGAACCGACAATAGTAAAACGCAGAAAGGCTGATTGCTCAATCTTCGCGCCAGTTTCATAAAATACTGAGTGGAGCGAGGCATGGTAGCCCGCGAGTTAGGGAGTGTCAATCACCATGCCGCTGATGATCGTTCTTTCACCAGAAGCGGCAACGCAGCCTGCCAAGGATCTTAAAGTTGGGCTTAAAGTTGGGAGGTGGCGGCCTTTAGTGGTTTTTCTAGACAAAGCGGTTTCGTCGATTGGAGTAATGGAACTTAATTGCCCTTGTGACACAACGGAATCGCATGAGGTCTAACTGGCAGAAGGTAAACGAGTCAAAATTGCTTATGAAGACAATTCTAATTCCCGCGGTTCTAATCGCCATGATTTGTGTCGCTGCTGGTTCTAGCCAAGCGCAAGTTCTGATTCCAGATGTGCCACCGCCCCCGCCGCCAATTCAAATCCCTCGACTCAAGCCGGCGCCTTCGACGGTCGCTATTCCGACCGCCACGCCAACTCCGGAAGCAGATCCGGAATTTGACGAAAACGATACGGTGCGGGTTAGCACCAACTTGATAACCGTCCCGGCCGAAGTAATGGATCGGAGCGGACGTTACATCGGGAATTTGCGAAAAGAAGATTTTCGGCTTTTCGAAAACGGCGTCGAACAAGAGCTCGCGCTTTTTGCATCCGTCGAACAGCCGTTTACGGTTGCGCTCCTGCTTGATGTAAGTGGTTCCACCCAAAATCGCCTTCAAGCAATTCGGACTGCCGCAAACGCATTCATCAAGCGCCTCCGACCTAACGATCGGCTCCTGCTGGTTTCTTTTGACGGGAAGATAAATGTGCTGACCGAGGCGGTAACTCTAGCTGAATTGCGAAAAAAGAAATTGCGACTCGATGCGGTTAACGACGGCACGCTGCTTTACGACACCGTGAGTTTTGTTTTGAATCAACGACTTGCCGCGATTCCAGGACGTAAGGCAATCGTGTTGCTGACTGACGGCGTGGATGGCGGCAGCAAGAAAGGGTCCTACAAACAGACTCTGCACGACGCCGAGGAAGCTGAGGTTTTAATCTACACGGTTCAGTACAACACTTTGCCGGATCTGCCCGCTCGGTTAAGTCGGATCGTCAATCCGAAGGCGCGCGCTCACACTGAGGCTCGGATGATAAAAGAGTATGCGATTGGTTCAAGTTACCTCGATGCGTTAGCGAGAAAGACTGGTGGCCGTTTACAAAGAGCTGAGAACCTCGCCGATGTGCCGCAGGCATTCGATGCCATCACGGAAGAACTCGGACGGCAGTACAGCCTTGGTTATTACCCAAAGAGCCAAATGCAGGCCGGCGAGAAGCGCGATATCAAAGTCAGGACTCGAAAGCCGAATCTCGTGGTGCGCGCACGCGAAAGTTACATCGCGGCATCAGGCGGACAACACGGAGGTCAGGATTAAGTCCAATCAAAAGTTTGCCACTTGCAGGGGTGGTGTCCTAATTTGAAGTTCTCTGCGCCTCCTCTCCGTTCTCTGCGGTGACTATTCTCGCGGATTCATTCACCGCCGAGACGCAGAGGCCGCTGAGATGTACGCAGAGAAAAGCTAAAATAGGACACTGCCAGTTGCAGGGAGTACGTTGACACTCATCAGCGCGCCAGTTAATCTGTTACCCCGTGAATCACACGGGACCAAATCCTCCAAATAATTCCAAAATAAAAGTTGTTGCAATAGTCCCCGCTCGCTACGACTCTGCTCGTCTGCCGGGGAAAGCTCTGCTGGAAATCGCCGGAAAGCCCATGATTTGCCGGGTCGCGGCGCGCGCGTTGGCAGCTGGAAACGTCGATCGTGTGATTGTCGCCACCGACGATCAGCGAATACTTGACGCAGTGAAGTCGGCCGGCTTCGAAGCCTTATTAACTTCTTCCCATCATCGCAGCGGAACTGATCGCGTGGCGGAAGTTGCCGAGTCTCTTCCGGATTACCAAATCATTGTTAACGTGCAGGGAGATGAACCTTTAATCTCTCCGAACACGATTGAACAAGCTGTGGCGCGAATGCTCCGCGCGCTTGAAGATGATGATGACGGCGAAAGGACTGAAAGGGATCGCATAGGTATCGTGACTTCGTGGGAGCAGATCGAGTCGGCCCCCGACGCCGGTAATCCCGATGTGGTAAAGATCGTGGTTGATGAAAACGAACATGCGGTCTACTTTTCGCGTTCGGCGGTTCCGTATCCACGCGATGCCGTGCTGCGGCATGGAAGTCTTGAGCAGGCACTTAACAAGGAAGCGGAACTGTTGTCGGGATTCAAAAAACATACTGGGCTCTATGTCTATCGTCGCGACATCCTGCTGGCCTTTTCCAAATGGCCTCAAACAGAATTGGAACGCACAGAATCACTCGAACAACTCAGGGCACTTGATCACAATGTGAAGATCGTCGCGATTAAGGCAAGCGTTCCGTCAATCGGGGTTGATACGTGGGAAGACCTGGAACGGGTAAGGGAGATAGCTTCGAGTTTAGAGTTTCCAGTTTCGAGTTTCTAGTCATGGAAGGGTTTTCGAAACGAAAATGTGGAATGTTCCGGGGAACTG
>JANLZV010000333.1:0-5435 GCA_031366425.1 Pyrinomonadaceae bacterium
CTCTGATATTTATCGTACTGGTTGACACGCTGTTTTCTGCCCCGTTCCGTTTAGAGTGTGTTCGACAAGATTTCCAGGGCCGCGGTCCCGGTGGAAATGAGCGCGAGCTTCAACGCCTGTGCGCGCGCACCGCCTCTGGCCAGTTCTTCAGCAAACTTTTGCTGGGCCTCTTCGTCACTTAAGTTTTCAATCTCCGCCAGCAAAGATGCCAACTCGTCTTCGGCTTCGCCTTCGGTCTGACGTTGGTAGATCAGCGCGGCCATCCGCGAAACCGTGGGTGACTGAAAGATGTCAACCAGACTCAACTCGACGTTGAGACGCCGACGCAGATTTGAGATCAACTTCGCACCAAGCAACGAATGGCCGCCGAGTTCGAAAAAGTTATCGTGGATGCCGACCCGATCGACTTTCAACAGTCCGTTCCATACCTCAGCTATCGATTCTTCCAGATGGGTGCGTGGCGCTGCGAAGTTTTCGTCGATCGGTCGCGTCGCCTGATCGAGCCGGGGTAATGCTTTGCGATCAATTTTGCCGGTTGGCGCTACGGGCAACGCGTCGATGAACATGAATGTCGCGGGGATCATGTAAGCGGGCAGTGTTTCGGCCAGCCCGAAACGCAACTCGCTCACAGACAGTTGCGCGTCTCGCGCTGCCACCACATAAGCGACCAAACGTTTCTCACCATCGGTTTCGTCCTGCGCCATCACTACCGCGTCAAAGACGTGCTCGTGAGCTCGGAGGGCCTGTTCAATCTCTTCCAACTCGATCCGAAACCCGCGAATTTTCACTTGATTATCGATGCGGCCGAGAAATTCAAGATTGCCGTCTGAGCGGTATCGCACCAAATCACCGGTTCGGTACAAACGCGCGGCGGGAATATTTGAAAAGGGATCAGCCACAAATTTTTCAGCGGTAACACCCGGACGACGGAGATAACCACGCGCCACACCGGCTCCGCCAAGATGCAGCTCGCCGGGAATGCCTACCGGCACCGGGCGGCCCATCTCGTCCAGAACATATGCCGTCAGTCCCCGAACCGGACGGCCAATCGGAATCTCCGGGCCGTCAAACGCATCCGCTGCCAGATCAAATGTAGTGGCCACAATCGTGCTTTCAGTTGGCCCATACGTGTTGACTAAACGTACGCTCTGGCCGACGTGAGCATGCCAACTGGCGAGACGTTCGGGTAAGGCTTTTTCACCACCGATGATTACCAGGCGCAGGGATTCGGGCAGCGCCAATTTGTCAGCCGCGAGTTCGGCAGCGAGTTCGTGCCAGTAAGCCGTCGGCAAATCCAGAATCGTAATTCCAAACTCGTTACACTTCTGCAGAAAGTCTGCGGCGGAACTCAGCATCGGATCGGTTCGCAGAACGACGGTGGCGCCCACGGATAAAGCGGGAAAAATTTCTTCGATGCTTGCGTCGAAACTGAGCGAAGCGAATTGCAGGATGCGATCGCCCGGGGTGATCCCGTAGCCGGCGGCAGCTCCAACGGTAAAGTTTGAAAGCGAGTGATGTTCGATCATCGTCCCTTTGGGGGTACCAGTCGAACCAGAGGTGTAAATCAAGTAAGCCAGCTGTCCCGATTCTGGCGCCAACGTCATATTTTCAGCGCTGCAGGCGCTGATTTGTTTGGCATCATCTTCGGTTTCGGCATCGAGACATACAACTGTCCCGTGGAATTCGGGGATCGTGGAGATCGAGCCCACGCTCGTCAGCACCACTTGAATTCCCGTATCGGCAAGCATGTAAGCTAGACGTTGTTGCGGGTAAGCCGGGTCTAAAGGGACATACGCCGCCCCAGCTTTGAGGATACCCAGCACCGCAATAATCATTTCAACTGAACGCTCAGTGCAGATGCCGACCATCGTCTCTGGACCGACACCAAGAGTTTCAAGATGATGCGCGAGTTGATTCGCGCGCGAGTTGAGCTCGGAATAAGTTAATTGGCGCTCTTCGTGCACCAGGGCCATCGCGTCGGGCGTTAATTTTGCCTGTAGCTCAAACATCCGGGTGACGGGATCTTCTTCAACCCCAAGGCCCTGATGCGAGTTCCAATCCTGAAGCAGCGTCTGCGTTTCCGCTTTGGTCAGCAGCGGGATGCTGGCAGTGGGACGATCCAGATCTTCAGCCATAGACTCCAGAATTGTGACGAGGTGGCCCAGCACTCGATTGACTGCGTCGTCTGCGAACCTGCTGCGGTGATAGACGAGTTGTAATCGCATTTCACTGCCCGGATCCACCACGAGGGTGAGCGGGAAATTTGTCCTGGAGAGTTTTGAGCTCAGCACGCTCACGAAACCATTGAGATCAAATAAGGAACCTGAACCGGCGAAATTTTCAAACACTACCAGCGTATCTATGAGAGGGGAGTTTGCCGGGAGGCCGATCCATTGCTGAATGTCTTTGAGCGAAGTCTGCTCATGCTCAAACAGTCCTGAGACTCTCAATTGCAATTTCTTTAATAACAAGAGACAGGATTCATGAGGATCTAACTCAACCCGAACAGGCAGAGTATTGATCAGTAGTCCTACGATCGACTCGACACCTGGCAAATCGTAAGGACGACCTGAAACGGTTATCCCGAAAGCAACCTCATTCGCCCGGCAGTAACGGCTAAGCAGCAACGCCCAGGCTCCCTGAAGCAGGGTACTCACGGTTAGGTGATGTCGCCGGGCGGAGGAGCGAATCGCTTGGGTCAAAGCTGGTGAAAGCGTTAACTGCTGTTCACCAAAACTCTCATTCGGGTTTGAAGGCTTCCCTGACGCCTGATCAATCGGCAAATCATTCGGCAGTTCAAAACCATTCATTTCCTGCCGCCAAAATGCTTCAGCTTCAGAAGAGCTTTGGTTCCCTAACCATTCAACGTATTCGCCAAACTGATGCGCCGACTCGAGCTCCGCCGGTTTATTCGCGATCAGCTCCTGATAGATTCGAGAAACTTCCTGTCGCAAAAGTGACATCGACCAGCCGTCAAGAATGATGTGATGATTACTAACCACGATCCAAAAAGCGTCGTTTTGCGTTTGCAGGATTGCGACTCGCAGCAGTGGCGCCTGGGCCAAGTTGAAAATTCGATCAGAATCCTGATGCAAGAAAAGTTTGAGGCGCTCTTGCTGAAGTGGAGCAGAAAGTTCTCGCCAGTCTTGTTCATCAAATGGCAACGTTACCTGTGGACATACTGTTTGCACCGGTTGTTGGGAGTGGTCCCATGAAAATGTAGCGCGCAGAATATCGTGCCGGTCGACGACGCGACGCCAGGCCTCGGCGAAGGCGCGCGAATCCAACGGTCCTTCGTAGGCGTAACACACCTGTTCAAAATAGGCTTTCGATCGAGGCGCATAGAGCGAATAAACCAGCATCGCCTGCTGCGTCGGAGTCAGCTCGTACACTTTGTTAGTCTCGGCCATCATTTTGTGCTCGCGGATTGGAATCACGACTCCTCTGCAAACTGGTGCTCAGCCTCTTCTTCTGAAAGCAGGCTCAACTCGGCGAGCATGGCCGCCAACTCTTTATCTCCAGCTTCATTCGTCTGCGTCTGGTAAATCGCGGCAGCCAAACCTGCTACGGTTGGCGTCTCAAAAATTCGGCGTAGCGGGATTTCTACTGCGAACGCGTTGCGTGTGCGCGAAATAACCTGGGCCGCAAGCAGTGAATGTCCTCCCAGCGAAAAGAAATTGTCGTGAACGCTTACGTGATCAACTTTAAGGACCTCGCTCCAAATCGCACACAATCTCTCTTCAATCGGCGTCCGTGGGGCCACGATGGCTTGAGTTGACGGAGTATCATCCCCACTCACAACCTTTGTGTGAGCGGTTGCCGGCTGTACCCGAGGCGTCCAGCCCATTGCCGGTAGTTCCGCCAGGGTACCTGCTGGATTGGCAACAATCGTCTTGAGTACAAGCTCGTAATCACCGAGCATGGTCTCAATACTGGATGGATCGAACAGCTCCATACTGTAAGACAACGAAACATCGAGACCTTCCGCTTTCTCAAACACCTCCATCGAGAGTTCAAACTTCGAATCAACGATTTCCAAGGGAACCACACTGGCCTTAACGCCAGGGATCGTGAGCTCAGCCCCGCGTTCGTCTTGCAATGCAAAGAGGATTTGGAAAATCGGACTGCGGTTAGGATCTCTTTCGGGGCGTAATTCTTCGACCAGTTTTTCAAACGGAACTTCCTGGTTCGTGTAAGCCTCCAACGCCACTTCGCGCGTTCGCTTAATCACTTCCTGAAATGAAGGATGACCTGAGAGATCTCCACGCATCACCAGGGTGTTGATGAAACAGCCGACTAACACTTCGGTTTCGGTGAGGGTTCGTCCTGCGACTGGCACGCCAATCAGCAGATCATCTATTCCGCTGTAATGGGCCAACAAGATCTGGAAGGCCGTGAGCAGTGTCATGAAAAGCGTAACGCCTTCGCGGCGGCTCATTTCTCTGACGGCCTGACTCAACGTTGTGGAAATCGAAACGGAACGCTGCGCGCCCAGCGCAGTAGGTCGTGAAGGACGTGGATGGTCTGTAGGTAGCTGAAGCACGGTTGGGGCGCCGGCTAGTTGATTCCTCCAATACTCGAGCTGTCGGGCAAACGCTTCGGTGGCCACACTCTCCTGTTGCCAATGGGAATAGTCAGCATACTGAATCGGCAACTCGGAAAACTCTTCCCCGGTCGAAAGATAAAATCGGGTGAGCTCGTCAAAGAACACCGAGAGCGACCAGCCGTCAGCGATGATGTGATGAATTGAAAGCAACAGCAGGTGTTCATCGTCATCGATACGAACCAGGGTGACTCGCGCCAGCGGACCTTTCGTCAGGTCAAACGGCATCTCCGTTTCAGCTTGAAGAAGTTCGCGCGCTTTTTCTTCCCTGCTGCCAGCCGGCGTGGATCGCAGATCATGTTGATTGAAGGGCAACTCAATGGATGGCGCAATCCGTTGAATCGGGCGGCCGTCCTGCGCTACGAACGTTGTGCGCAGCACTTCATGGCGCTCGGCAATTGCCTGCACTGCTTGCTCCAACCTCGTTGCATCGAGTTGACCCTGTAATCGTAAGCCTCGATTTACGTTGTAGAGTGCGCTACCCGGATCCATTTGATCGATAAACCAGAGACGCTGTTGCGCGAAGGAGAGCGGCGCCTCAACTCCTCTGTTCACTCGCCGGAGTTTAGGCAGGGAGGTGGAGGGATCACTGGCCCGCTCGCTTGCGGTGGCGATGCCGGCTGCCAATCCGGCGATGGTTGGACTCTCAAAAAGTAATCTTAACGGTATGACGGTCTTGAATTGATCGTTGACTCGGGCAATCACCTGGGTAGCTAAAAGCGAGTGGCCGCCTAACTCAAAAAAGTTATAGTCCACACCGATCCCTACGACGTCCAGCACTTCACTCCAGATGTGAGCAAGCAATTCTTCGGCTGGATTTCGTGGAGCTTGA
>JANLZV010000360.1:0-6859 GCA_031366425.1 Pyrinomonadaceae bacterium
ATCGCGTTTGCGCCGACGACCACCGCAATGATCTTCAACGCGAAGATCAACGGATTGCTAACCGGAGTAATCGGAATGAGCGTGAAATATGCGGCGAGTACCGACACTAAAAAACCCGAGAACGCAGCCACTTTCAACCAAATCGGGGCCTTCACGCCAAAACGTTTGATCGCCACGAGCGGGATTGCGAAGAGTACGAGGTAGATCAACGCATAGAAGGTGGTGGCTGCGTTGTCCTGTAACTGAAACGCTTCCTGTTCCTTCACGCCGATCAAACTCGCGAGGCTGAAAGCGAGCGTAACCATCCCGACAAATAGGATTGAGTTTACCGGTGTGCGATGGCGCTGGTGTAGCCGCGCAAACCAGCCCGGCAAGAGATTGTCCCAACCTGCGACCATCGGCAGGCGCGTGTTGCCGGCAAAGTAAATGCTCATCAAGGCGATCTGCCGGGCCGCCACGCCGAAGATCGTGAAAGAGATCAACATCGATACCCATCCGAAGGAACTGAAACCAAGACTCAGTACTTGGGGAATTGGTCCGATCAGATCGACCTTGTCAGCCGAAACAAATGCGAGCACGGACCCGGTGCCGAGGATAAACATCACGGCAATGATGGGCGCTGAGATCATCACTGAGCGGCTGATGTTTCGCGCGGGTGCGCGGCATTCTCCGGCGAGGATCGCGATGTACTCGAAACCGGAAAGCGCCCCGACTGCAAGTTTGCTGAAGACGTTGATGTTGTAAGAGCTCATCTCCGGAATACTGGTGGAGAAAGGATGGTAGTTAGCGAGCGTACCGCGCCCGGCGGTAATAAACGGCAGCAGAATCAACGTCGCAAAAGTTACCAGTAGGAGCGCGCCGCCGAAATTCTGCACCCACTTCCCAAGCGTCAGGCCTCTCCGCGACGCCGCAATCATCAGCACCATTAACAACGTACAGATGAGCGTGGTCATCAACTTGTTTTCGTGCATCCAGTCGGCCCGTGGGCCAATTGCGTAGGCGATGTTCTTCTTGATAATGAGGCCGATGCCGGACATTACCAGAATGCCGAAGACCCAAAGGTTCCAAGCCAGCATGAACGCCACAAAGTCGTTGAAAGCGAGCTTGGCCCATTGATAGATTCCGCCTTCGAGCGGCATTAGCCGGTTGAGATAGATGACGACCGCGGCGAGGGGAAGGTAAAAGGTGACGATGGCCAGCAACCAAAATACCATCTGGTGATCGCCGAGCTTGGCCGCCCAACCCACCCAGATAGTGCCGACGACAAAAACGATCTGGGTCAGAACCAAATCGAATAGACCAAGCTCTTTTTTGAAGACTGCGCTGCGCGACTCGACGTCGCGTTCGAGCTGGGTAAGTTTGGCGTTTGAGGGTTTAGTTTCAGCGTTCACTACCAGGGCCTCCTGAGAAACGCTAACTTGCGGAAGAATGTTTACGAAGTGTGGTCGTGAATAATTCGCCAGCCCTGCCTGGTTCGTTTGAAGATCAAAGTGAACCGTCCGTGCGGTTCGTCGCTGGTCCGTTTCAGGTGCCAGCGACCCGAGATCGCGACAGTGTTATTTCCCAGGGTCGTAAATTCTAGTTCGGAAAAGGCGAGCGTGCCCATCTTCTCGCGCGAGTCGTACCGCTTCTGATACCGATCAAGCACCGTCTGCCAGCCGCGGGTGACGCTGTCGCCGGAGATGAAGATGATTTTGCTGGAACGCTCATATCCGTCCATGTAGCCTGCGACGTCGCCGCGATTCCAGGCAGCCACCTGGGCGTCGAGCACCGCGCGAATCGCCGTTACCGCCTTCACCTCACGTTCAAGCGGGCGGGGGCGCCCGCGCTCCGCTAGCATTGCACCGCTTTGACCCCGTGCTCGTCCTTCTGAAAATTGCGTGACGCAAACAAGCAGGACCAGCAAAATTACGAGGCCAGACTTTCCGTATCTCATTTGTCTCTATCCTCTCCCGAGCCACGATCTAATATCTTCGCGCATGGCCGGCACCATCTCATGCGCCGCGTCGTAACTCTTAAACTCGACCTGCGCGGCGCGCAGTTTCAGCCTGCTCTCGTAGTCGCTCACCCGCTCGGGCGTATAAAATTCGTCGCGGGCCCCCGTCAGGTGAAATACCGAAGCCTTGGTGGGTTTGTATTTGTCACTCGTTTCCCAGTCACCTGGCATCCCGCCGCAGATTCCAATCACACCGCGAAGACGATCCGGATGAGTAAATGCAAACCGGTAGTTAAGCGCGCAGCTTTGCGAAAACCCGAGCAGGAAGATCTGTTCGGCGTCGGCGATGCCGGCGCTTACTAGATGCGTTATCAGGTCTGACAGTGCCTGATGGTGGATGGCAACGGAATCTTCCGAGTGAAAGTTTGTCAGCCAGCCAAAGCCGAAACGCAATGGACCACCAGGCTCTTTTGGTTCTTTCATGTGCTGATGAAAGCCTTGCAAGGAAGCGATGGCGAAATGCGGCGGCACTATCTGCTTCGCCTCGCGCATCATCTGCCGCTTGCTGGCGCCGTAACCATGCAGCGCAATCAAAAGCGGGGCCGGCAGCGCAGCCGGTTTATGAAGATCGTAATAGAGCTTCATTTCAGCCTGCAGGCTGTGCTCGACGGTCTCGGGCGCAGTTACAAGTGGGTTCATTTGCCGCAAGCTTATAGCAGATACAGAACCGCGAGGGTAGGCGGGTTCTTGATCTCGCGTGGATACTCGGTTCGTTGCATTCGTTTCTAATGGAAGTTAGGATGCCCTTGAAAGATACCCAGCCATCAAACCGAATTTCGAGAGGGGCGCGTAATGAAATTTCCCGGTGGATTTAACATTCAGCAGATGATGAAGCAGGCGCAGGTGATGCAGGAGAAGATGCACAAGGAGATGGAAGAACTCCTGGTCGATGCCTCGTCGGGCGGCGGCATGGTCACGGTCGCCATGAAGGGCAATCACGAAATCGTCTCGTTGAAGATTGACCCGGAAGCCGTCAAAGAAGGCGATGTGGAGATGCTGCAAGACATGATCCTGGCGGCCATCAATGAAGCAAATCGTAAAGTGGACGAAGCGATGAAAGGTAAACTCGGCGGCATGTTGCCACCGGGACTGGGCGGTCTGCTGGGTTAAGAACTAGTTTCGAGTTTTGAGTTTTGAGTTTCGAGTTAAAGAAGCTTGAGACGCTAAACCGCACGTTCGTTTGCCCTAACTCGAAACTTTGAACTCGAAACTCGAAACCTTTTATGTTGGAATACGCGGAACCCGTTACCAAACTCATCGACGAACTGAAACGCCTGCCCAGCATCGGACACAAGTCTGCGCAGCGTTTGGCTTTCCACTTCATGCGCACACCTGATGCGGAAATCCAGCGGCTAATAACTGCGCTGCTTGACGTTAAGCAACGAATTATTCTCTGCACCGTCTGTAACAACCTCACGGAAATCGATCCCTGCAGGTTTTGCTCATCCACCAGCCGCGACCATTCGGTGATCTGCGTAGTTGAAGAGCCGCATAGCCTGGTGGCGGTGGAAAAAACTCGCAGCTTCAAAGGCGTCTACCATGTGCTGCATGGCAGCCTCTCGCCAATTCGTCACATTGGCCCAAACGAGTTGCACCTCGCGAACCTGCTTCCGCGACTAAAACCGGAAAATAACGACGGAGTGGAAGTGAGTGAAGTGATCCTCGCGACCAATCCCACGACGGAAGGCGAAGCGACAGCGAACTACATCGGCCGCTTGCTCAAGCCGCTTGGCCTGCGCGTGACCCGAATCGCGATGGGAATGCCGGTGGGAAGTGATCTGGAATACGTGGATGAAGTGACGATGGACAAGGCGCTCTCAAATCGCCACGAGATTTAAAGCCGTGTTGTGGATGTGAGGTTCTCGCCGCCTTTAACCTAATCTGATAAGGTGTGTTCATGTCAACCGAACTGCAAATTAGCAGAATGACGATAGCTGAAAAACTTCGCACGATGGAAGAACTCTGGGATGATTTGAGGACGAGAGCTGATGCTGTCCCTGTGCCTGAGTGGCACAAAGATCTGTTGGATGAACGGGAGCGACTAATCGAAACCGGCGAAGCACAATTCAGCGACTGGGAAGTCGCCAAGAAGCGCATATCTCAACAAACTTCGTGAATCTTAAGATACTTGATCTCGCGGAACGAGATCTGGTCGAGGGCTTTCACTTCTATGAGGCTCAGGAAAGCGGCCTTGGCTCTTACTTCCTGAGCAGTCTATCCGCTGACATCGAGTCTCTCCGCCTCTACGCCGGCATCCACGATCGTCCCTACAAGGCTTACTATCGTTTGCTGGCGCGCATATTTCCGTTCGCCGTTTTCTACACCCTTACCGATACAACTGTTTCAATTCACGCGGTGTTAGATTGCCGAAGGCACCCGGCCTGGATTCGCGCACGGCTGAAATAGACTTAAGCCTTCTGCCTTCTGGAACTAAAATCTTACGTGCTCGACCGGCGCACCCTTCGTGCAGTCAGAACAGGCGTCTCCGCTGTCGTACATGTGCGCGTCAAACTCGACGAGTGATCTGATCGGCACCTCGCCGATTTTTTCCGGCGCTGAGGTAAAGCGCACGATTGCTCCACACCCGATCACGTTCGCGCCCAGCTCCTTCACGATATCCACGGTTTCCTCGATGGCATGACCGCTGCGAATGATATCGTCAACGATAATGCAGGGATTGACCTCGCCCTTGTTTACATATTGGCGAAACATGCGTTTGCCATTTTCCTGCTCTGCCCAGTAGATCTGCTCGGCGCTCAGCGCATCGCGGACGCCGAAGGCCACTGGAATTCCTCCCGAGCTGGGACTGATTACCGAAACTTTGGGCAACTGGCTCGAGACGTCGCGGTCTACACGAAACTTCCGGCTGAGCGCGACTGCTAACACCCGCGCCGTATCGTAGTAACGGAAGGCCAAGGGCATTTGAAAATAGTGCGGCGAATGTTTGCCGTTGGGATATACGAAGTGGCCCTCGCGAAAAGCCCCGGTGCGCTTGAGCATCTGCAAGACAGTGTCAGACGACGGAATCAGATCTACCATTTTTTGCTCCAGTAGTAAGTGTGTCGTGAAAAGTGATAAGTGATAAGTGAAAAGTAATAAGAAAGACCTCGAGGACGCTTTCTTATCACTCACGACTTTTTACGTTTCACCTTTTTTCCCGACCAGCATACATCAATCCGTACTCTCGGCTCCATCGTTGAGCGCGCGATTAATCAGCTGCGCCTGATCTTTCGGCAGCTCGGGAGGTAATTCGGAAAGGGAAAACCATGACGCTTTCTGAATCTCGAAATTTAGCCGCTCGGTGTCTTCAATCGCGCGCGCCGTGAATATGATCTCGATTTGCGTTGGTCGACTAAACGCCCGCGCGCGAAACAACTTCACGTCTGTCACTTCGAGTTCGACCTCTTCGCGTAACTCGCGACGCAAAGCCTCCTCCGGTTGTTCGCCTGCTTCGATGAAACCGCCAGGCATTCCCCAACCGGGACTCGGGCGGAAACGATGCTTCAGCAATAGCACCCGCCCCTGGTCGTCGGTAATGATCGCGCCGGCAGTAACCGCAAAGCGCGTTTGCGACACCCGCATCGCCACTCGTTTCAAGCTTTTCGGCACTCCTCGCCAGACTGCCCCGAGTAGATCACTTAGCATTTGAACTCAAGCATAGCACGGTCAAATTCGATCGTGAGGGCGCCGGCCGCGGCCAATAAACCAGAATCCTGATTGACGTCGATTTAGACATCTCTGTAATATTCGCTTGGAATCACCAGCCCAGTTCATCCGAAAGCATCAGCGCTTATGACAGCACCTTCAGAAGCCGGCCCAATCGACTCGGGCTCCGCCAACGCGGTCGTGGCGTCAGTCCCGAAAAGAATTACCAACGCGCAAACTGTGTGCAACGAAAAGAACGCCAAGGGAAAATTGTGCAACGGCCACCTCAAACAATTGAACACCGCCGGTGAAGCGGCGGTGGTCCACTTGCGGGGCGATGACGTGCTGTCGAAGTGCAACATCTGCGGCACGCTTTATATGGGCCCACCGCTGGGCCATGTGCGCGATCCGCTCAAGCAGAGCCGCTTTGTCGAGGCTGAACTTTCAGCCCTGCTGCAAGCTGCGGGTGGAACCATGCCGATCATCAGGAAAGATGAGCGCGGTGTGTTTGTAATGGAGACGAGCGCGCCACACGCGCCGGCGAAACCCATCCCCGCTCAATCCGCTGCCGCGGCGACAAGTGCTGCGGCCAAAGTCGCGCCCGTAGCCGCGGCGAAGCCTGCCGCTAAACCTGCCCAAAAGGCAGACGCACCAAAAGCCGGCGCTAACCCGGATCGAGCGTTAATGAAGCGATACACGTATGCGGGGGTAGTGGATGCCGGCCCTCAGCCGGGAGAAACTTTTGAACAGAAAGTGGCTCGGTTGCGCACAGTCGCGGCTGCTGCCAAGCAACGCGCTGACGAGGGCGGAGGTGAATCAGCTCCCACTGCTGCTGAGGCTCCAGCGGTTGCCGATGTTTTGGAAGCGGCAATGACGCCCCCGGTCGAGTCGGAAACAGTGACTACGGCAGCTGCCGGATCAACGCCTGCGACGACCGCAACTGCGGAACACAAACCGACCGGGGATGCCGACCGTAGCCTGATGTTGAGAGGAACCTATTGCGGCGTCGTGGACACCGGACCGGTCGCGGGAGAAACGTTTGCGCAAAAGGTCGAACGACTCAGCGCCGTTGCAGCAGCCGCTAAGCAACGGGCCGACGGTGGGTGAAGAATCGATCATTCATAGCTCTGCGTAATCTGGGCAATCTGCGGAAGATCATCTTTCCCTTTCTTCGCCGCCAGCAAGGTGTGCACCACCACTGCCGCCACGATGATCGCG